>JAIRYC010000070.1 GCA_031267965.1 Oscillospiraceae bacterium
TCGTCCGACAAGCCGACGATATTTTTGCCATCCACGAAAATCTCGCCGGAGGTGGCGAAGTCCATACCGCCCAGCAGATTCAGCAGGGTGGATTTTCCCGCGCCGGACGGCCCTAAAATGACGACAAACTCCCCCTTGTTAATGGAGAAACTCATATCGTCCACCGCTTTTAGAACGTGGTCGCCGCTGCCGTACTCCCGGGTGACGTTTTGAAAACGGATAATTTTTTTGCTCATGATATATGTTCCTTTCTCGGTTTATTTCGATCCCAATAAGTCCAGAAACTCCTGCTCTATGCCCGTCAGAGCAAGGCTGCCAAGTTCCGGTTCCGCCGTGTCAAAGATAAAGTCCGGGTTCGCTTTTCTCTACTTGTACAGTGTCCCGAAAATATTTGCAGGCGGCAGATTCCGTGAATATGGCGTAATCAAAGCCTTCCAGCGGAATATCGTAGTCCAGTGTAATCACGCCGTATTCAGCAAGCTGTTTCAATGCCACCGCAGACACCGCAGCGGGATTTGCAGCGCCCCTTGTGCCGATATGGAGGTTGTTCAATATTGTTTAATAATGCCTGCATAGCGGACTCCTCTTTAGTCATTTAAGTTAGTTATAACTAACCCAAAATCAAGTATAACATAACCAAAAGAAAATTGCAACGGTTTTAGAAAAATATTTGAAATTTGAATCCGTTCATGCTATAATAGTTTCAACTTATCTGTTCATCAACTCAAGCTTTTAACAGTGGCTTCGCCGCCCGGTTTTGCTTTTTAGGAGGTCCGGTTATGCAAATTCGCTCGTCGGCAGAGGATTATCTGGAAACCATCCTGCTGCTGTCCAAGAAAACAGGAGCAGTGCGTTCCATCGACATTGTGGAAGAAATGGGCTTTTCCAAGCCCAGCGTCAGCGTGGCCATGAAAAAGCTCCGTAAGGATGATTTCATTCGCATGGATGACGACGGTCATATTACCCTGACCGAAAAAGGGGAGCAGGCCGCTGAAAGTGTCTACGAGCGGCATTCTACCCTTTATGATTGGCTGGTTGGAATTGGCGTCAGCGAAAAGATCGCAGCGGCGGACGCTTGCCGGATGGAGCATATTTTAAGCGAGGAAGCCTTTGCGGCCATTAAAAGCTTGCAAGAGAACGGCGGCAACGCTTGAGGCGCACACTGCTAGTTGTTGTCTTCGGCAATCTTGCGCCCATTATATCAGAAACGCATCAAAGGTTTTCAACGACCCGAAGCATCTCCGCAAAAACAGCGAAAGAAAACTTGGCACTCACAAGGACTGTGCATTTATTTGTTCAGTGTCAGCATTCTCTATGCCCGGCAAGTAGGCTCCCTATTTGCCGAAGAGGTATATGGACGTTCAGGTCGTCAATTATAACCGTTACTTGCCCCATATCAAAACGATATGGATTCTCTCCGTACTCAAGAGAGAGTTCTTTTGCCTAACGGCTCATATCGACAGAAATATGGTTTCGTGCAGAGATTTTTTTGATCTTCAAGATCGTCCTTGCTTAAAATATCATCGATTTCTTCAATGCGTACTCGAAGACGTTCAATTTCTGCTTGTTTTATAGCCAAATCATCTATAAAACTTATACTGTCCAGCTATTTCAGCTCGCTTTGAACACATAAGCTCGCGTAAATCTTAACGTGATTTCTCAAGGTTATTTAGATATTGGCGTATTTTAGGACGGTCTCTTTCAATTATACTTATCTCAGCGTCCAGATTAATAACAGCAGCTTTTAGTGCCTCCGCGGGAACTTTGCGCCTTTAATTAGTGTGCTGTTATCATGAACGCACCCGTGGATAAGTTTGACGTAAGATTACGGCGGACCGCTTTTATGGATATGAAAATATCAGTCATGTGGGCGTTTGTTCTTTTTGTTCTTTATTCATTCCGGTTTACCCCGTTTTTTCTTTCTGTGGAGTTCAGCTTTCCAGCAGCCCATACTTGACTTTAATCCTGTCCAACTTATCCAGCATGGGCTTTGCGGCCACCGCCAAAAACACTACCGTCGCCAGCGCATGAATCAGGTCAAAAGGGATCCCCTGCAAATAGGCCGAAAAGAACATGGGAAGTGTCGGTTTGTCCTGATACATCAAGACACTTGCGGGATTCATCAGTCCGCCGTAGATGAGAAACGTCGCCAGCCCGCCGAACACGCACAGGGCGGCTTTGCTGCGGAATAGTAAGCCCTTTTTGAATAAAATCCCCGCCAAAAAACCGATCAGTCCGCCAGCGAACATCTGCCATGGCGTCCACGGGCCATGCCCAAAGAACATATTGCTCACGAAAAAGGTCATTGCGCCTACTAAAAAGCCCGATTCACCGCCGAATGCCACGCCTGCGATAATCACCATTGCCACCACCGGCTTGAATTGCGGCAGCATGAAAAAGGCAGTACGTCCCGCCACACCGATGGCGCACAGGACGGCGATAATCACCAGTTCCCGCGCCTGTGGCTTTCGGCTTTCAAAGACCATTACAAAGGGCAGCATAGTTTCCAAAATAATCAGCAGTGCTATAAAGTAAAACTTGATTCCGCCGAGGAAAAACACGCCGATGTAGATTGTCAAGGGAATTGCCAGCAGTATCATGGCCGCCGCCGCGATTGTTCGTCTGGAGAGTTTTCTGCTTCCGGCCAATACCTGTATTTTCCATTCGAGCTTACCGCGCTTCCATGAGAAGACAAGCACAGCGATTATCACTTCTGTCGCAAAAGCGAACATAATCCCTACATACCGCCATGTGTCGGCGGGGTTTTGCGTAACGGCGATTGCCTCGCTGCCCCCGGAAGTGAAGTCATACAAGCCTTGTCCGTGCAGAATGACGAATATCACGGTCAGGATAAAGGCCACCGCCGTCGCGCACAGAACACCAATTCGGGCGGGGGTCAGTTTTTTTGTTTTCTGTGCTGTTTTTGCCACGTTCGGCGGAAGGTCCGCTCCCGGCTTTTCCTCCTCTATGGAGTATGTAGCTTCGCCGTCCGAATCGTCCGGGATTTGGGGCGGCGGGGACGGCGCTCCGCCCAATGCCGTAATAACGTCGTTAGCCGTCACCGCTTCTGGCAAGATGTGCCGCGCCATGCGGTTGGCGGCGGAGGTGTAAAAGCTGTTGCCGGAGAACAAGGCGCGGGGCGGGTTTTCCGTTACAATGCCGCCGTCGAAGAACAAGGCGCAGCAGTTGGCATATTCGGCGCAAAATTCTATGTCGTGGCTCACCATGACAACGGCCACGCCAGCCGCCGTCAGCTTGCGCAAGATTCCGGCGAACACCGCCTTAAACTCCGCGTCCATCCCCTTGGTCGGCTCGTCCAACAGGAGAATGCGGGGCTGTAATAACAGCACCTTCGCCAAGGCCGCCCGCTGCTGTTCACCGCCGGATAGGTCGTAAGGATGCGAATCCAGCAGGCCGTCCAATCGGCACAAAGCAGCGATATTGCGGAGCTTATCCTGCTTTTCTGCTTTAGACAGCTTGCTTTCAGACAGAATTTCCAGCAAATCCTCCCGAACTGTTTTTGCTACGAACAGGCTCTGCGGATTCTGCGGCAGGACGCCCAGCAAGCGGTCAAACAGCTTATCGGACGGTATTTTTTCTATCTCCGTCCCCTCAATTTTCACCCTACCGCGATAGGGCTTATTCAGCCCGGCAATCAGGGAAAGGGCCGTGGTCTTGCCTGTGCCGTTGCCACCCAATACGGCGGTCAGTTCGCCGTGATAGGCCTTGAAAGACACACCCTTCACCACATCCGGCAGATCTTTTGCGTACTTGAACCATACTTCCTCTAATTCAATCGCCGGAATGCCGCTATGGACAGAGGTTTCCGTTTCCATAATTGTCACTCGCCCATTATCAATTGTCAATTGTGAAAGCCATTCCCGCCCGTCCCGAACGGTCACGGGGCAGGTCAGCGCGTTATCCACACCAGCCCACACCCGCATTGGCACAGGCATAGCGGCAAACATCCCATGTCCGGCACTGCGCAGGGCTTCGCCCACCTCGGCGGGGCCGCCTTCTGTGATGATTTTGCCGCCGTCCATGACTACCGCCCGGCTTGCCAGCGGAAAGGCTTCCTCAAGGCGATGTTCGGTGAGAATCACCGTCACGCCCAATTCCCGGTTGATTTTGCCCACGGTCGCCAAAAAGTCCGCCGCCGCAATGGGGTCAAGCTGGCTGGTGGGTTCGTCCAGGATCAGCAGGGAGGGCTGCAGTGCCATGACCGACGCCAATATAAGAAGTTGCTTCTGTCCGCCGGAAAGCTCGGTGACATTTTTGTAAAACCACGTTTGAATCCCAAAAAACGAGGCCATTTCCGCCACACGCAGACGGATGGTCGGCGTATCAAAGCCCAGCGATTCCAGTCCGAAGGCCAGTTCATGCCACACTTTATCGGTCACAGTTTGATTTTCCGGGTTTTGCAGCACAAAGCCGATTTTAGCCGCCGCGTCACGGACAGATAATTCGGACAGGGTTACACCCTCGAACAAAATCTCGCCGCTAATTCGCCCATGCGGGGCAAGGCTGGGCTTTAATTGCCGCAAAAGCGTGGTTTTTCCGCACCCGGAGGGGCCGCACAGCACGATGAACTCGCCGGGCCTGACCGCAAGGTCAATGTCGGTTAAAGCCGCCTGTTCCCGTTCGGGATAGGTAAAGGTCAGGCTTTTTACATCTATGCAACAGGCGTTGACGGAACAGACTGCGCTTGCTGTATTCGCTTCCACTTCAAGCCCTCCTTTACGTTTAAGAATAACGGCATAGAATTTAACGCAAGGAATACCGCGAACAGGCAAATTTGAAATGCGGACGGGCTCAACTCTGTGACGGCGGGATAGTAAATAAATTTCAGTTGTTTCATCGCAATGCCGGTGATGAGAAACCCGCCGACAGGCAACAGGAACAACAGCGCCTTTTTGTCGCGCTTATCAATGCGGTAAATGGAAAACGCCGTGCGCCCTTTCAGCCCGTAGCCCCGCGCCTTCATACTGTCGGCGGTATCAATGGCGTTTTCCAGTGCCCACGTCACCAATACCGACAATATTTTGATACCGTGCTTGGCGCGTTTGAGCAGGCCGCCGTTTGAGACATCACGCCCCACGCACCGCTGGGCGTTGGAAATAACCTTGATTTGCGCCGTAAAGCGCGGCACAAACCGCAGGGACATACTCAAAATTAAAGAAAGCGCCGGGATAATCCGCCCGAACAGATACACAAGCTTGTCCGAAGTCATGACGGCGTTAAAGCAGGAAAACCACGCAATCACTGTAATCAGCAAAAACGCCGCCGACACGCCGTATAAAATGGATTCCAGCGTTAAAGGGTTGCCACTGGGCAGATAGGTCAGAATCGTCACGCCTTGATGGGTGAAAGCCGGGTTGATCAACACGGTCACAAGCAGCAGCGGAATCATATAGAAAATGTTGAACCGTACCGCCTTTTTGCCGTTCAGGAAAATGGCGTAGCTGATTGCACCCATCAGCGACAGCGCCTGACAAACAGGGTGCGTCAAAATCATAGCGTACATGATGGTCAGCAGGAAATATAAAAAGCTGATGAGGGGATGATAACTGTAAAAAGCGTCTTTGTTCATTCATGCACCCCTGTCCGCAAGGCCTTTTCGTTATACAGAACCGCCCCGAAATAGGTGATTGTATTCTCGCCGTTGTTGTAGAGAACGCCCGCCTGCTCCGCCAGCTTATTCACAAAAATACCGTAGCCCTCAATTGAGCCGTAAACCTTGTCCGGGAATCGGCAGGGGCTGGGGTAGGCGCAGTCCTCACAGATTCCGCAGCCCTCATTGCCGAGCAGGAGATAATCGGTGAGGACGTCCTTCAACCGGTCGTCCACACGGTTCGCCACGCTTCGGAAGCAGCGCATACCGCGCAGCATACCTTCCATATCCAGTGAATCCGCAATATCATATTTGACGGTGAACACCAGCATATGCTCATAGCTTTTCGCCCGTGCCGCGCACTCGTCAACCGTGCCGATGGCGGGTGGGCAAGCCCACGTTTTTCCATATTCGCGGCACACATTGTCCTCGCAGTATTTGCGGACTTCCTGTGTATACGCCACCTTTTTGGAGTCAACAAGGCCGCTGGCAAACACGCCGGCAGAGCGGAATATTTCATCAAAGACCGGGGATATCGGCTTGTGTTCGTTTGCCATTAACCGCCTCCCACGGCATAATAGCCGCCCACATCCTTGCCCAAATCGCAGGTGTACACCCATTCGATCATGTCGCCCTGTTTGAGCAGATAGCGGCTCGCGCCGTAATTCGGGAACCAGCCGTTCACCTTGTACATCCAGCCGGAGAGCGAACCGCAATCAAACTCATAAAGATTGTGTATACCCTCAATATATACGCTGTTATACATAGGCGTAAAGACAAATTCCATGTGAATCCGCTTTTCCCGCGTGACCCGTTTCAACACGTCAAAGACGCTTTCATTCTCGTAAAAGGTCACAGTGGCCGGCAGTAGAACCGTACCGTCAGAGGGCAAAACGGACAGCTTCTCCTTATTGAACAAGTCCATGTTGTTCAGGATGGCGCCGCAGCGGATGGACAGGGTGCAGGTGTGCGCCTTGTTCTTGTCAACCGTCACGTTCTCCGGCTCCACCGGGGCGGGCTTGCCCTCCGGCACTGGGTCGGTGTTGTATTTGTCCTTGCCGGTATTGGGGTCAATCACCATGCCGGACGGGGAAGAAGTTGTCGGAGCGGATGTGCCGGAATTTCCGCTTTCGCCCGTTGCGGAAGGCGTTTGATTGGATTGCGCTGCGGTCGTATCAGGATAGTTCGGGGGAGTTTTCCGCGCTTGCAGATATTCGTCTGAGAGTTGTACCACGGCGTATAGGCTGAAATGGGCGGTGTCAAAGGTCAGCCTGCCGTCCGCAGACTGCGCTTTGAAATCCGTCTTTTCGCCTTCGCTGTCAATGCTGTACACCTTGCAGGTTTCGCCGTCATACCCATCAGGCAAGGGAATCGCTGCCGTCACCGTACCGTTGGGCGCGATAACCGCATTTTTCCGCATCAGGGAAATGTCGTACAGCTTGAATTTCGCCGCCACGGTTTTCAGTGTGTCCTGCGCCAGTGCGTAGGTGTTCCCGCTTTCCACGGGAACAACCGTAATCATTGCGCCCTCCGGAACAACACCCGGTTTTGCCGTCACATTTATCCCGGTTGCCGGGTCGGTGATGTCCGTCCCCGGCGTCGCGGACGTTGCCAAATCCGCACTTGTCAGCGCGGAGGAATCGCTTGCATTTGGCTTCGGCTTTGCCTCCGGTGCGAAAAAGAACGCCGAAACAAGCACGGCTATAACACATATCGCCGCAAGCCCTATTTTCGTGGCCTTATGCCACCACTGCTTTTTTACAAATTCCATAGGATTCCCCTCCGAACTCACAATCCCCCATGCGCCCGAATACCCAGCGGAGGTGAGTGAAACCTCCGCCGGGCGTCGGCTTTAAGGAGAGCGCCTGCTTTGCATAAAAACAGGCCGGATAACGCGATTAGACATTCTGCTGCTTTCTGCGCCGCGCTGTCACAACAAGCCCTAGCAGGGCAATGCCGCTTAGCCATAGCCACAGGGTCACATTGCCGGCGTCGCCGGTTTTTGGGCTTTGTCCATCCCCGGTGTTCGTGTTCTGGGAGCCGTTCCCGGTGTCCCCGGTGTTGTTGACCGCCACGGATTGCCATACGGCATATAGGCTCAAATGGTCGGTTGCAAACACCAGATATCCGTCTTTCAGCACCGCATTCATGTCGGTGATGGAGCCGTCTTCGTTGATACGGTACATCTTGCACAATTCGGCGGTGTAACCGTCCGGCACGGGGATGGAGATGGTGATTTTGCCGTTGGGCTGAATTTCCTCGTTGTTTTTCAGCAGGTAGATGTCGAACAGCGTAAACGCGCCGCCCTTATCCTGCAAGGCCGCCTTTGCCCTGTCGTGCTTGTCGCCGGAGGGCAGCGGGTCAATCCATAGCTCCACGCCGGAGGGCAGTACGCCGGGCTTTGCGGTGATGAAGATACCCGTACCGTTCTCAAGGTCTTTCACTACCGTATCAGGAACGGCGTCGGTATTCTTATTGTTGTCCTCTTTCAGTTTGAGGTCGCTCATGTCATAGAGCGTGGTTTGTCCTTTGACATAGCGGTCATAAGCCACCAGCGCGTAGGCCGCCTGTTCGCTGCCCATCTCGTCCACGCTGCCGCTTAAAACGTGCTTAAAGCCGCCGCTTGCCGCGTCGCGGTAGGTCAGCAGATTTTCAACGACGCTCTTTAAGAAAGAATCGTCCGCCGTGCCGTCATAACCCAGCGCAGTCAGCGCAACCAGCACCTGCGCCGCACTCTCACTGGTTTTGCCCTCGCTGCCGTAGGTAAAACTGCCGTCCGGCTCCTGAATGTTTTTCAGTGCCTGCAACGCTTTTTTCACCGAAGCGTTCACCTGCGTTTGTTTGTAGGAGCTTGCGTTTTTGAAATAGGGCGCCAGTGCCTGCAACGCCATACCGGTGATGTCCGCGTTGGCGAAACCGTCCGGGGTGCCGAACAAATCCCAGCCGCCGCTTGTCTTTTCGTGGGTCAGCAGATAATCAATACACCAGTTGCGAAGCTCCCGCCCCGCCGCATCGTCCAGATAGTTGCCGGAATCAAGGGAAATCAGGGCAAAAATCGCACCGTTGAGACCCTGCGCCGCAACCTTGAACCGGCCGCCCTCATTCTTTTCCAGCAGAGCGGAAACAAGGTCAAAGCCGCGGAAGTTGGAAGCGTCAACCCCCAGCGAGGTCAGGGCGAGAATCACGCGCTCGTTGTCGGTGATTTTTACGTTGTGAATCTTCACCTTACCGGTTGCGGGGTCATAGGAATACACATTGCCGGGGTCTTTGAGGAAGGCTTCCAGCGTGTTCAGATAAGCTTTGTTCCACGCCTCGTCCTTCCTGCCGCCCCGCGCCTCCGCCAGTATTGCCCATTCGCCGCCCACAGAGCCGACTTCGGCGAACTGTACCTGCGAACGGATGTAGGTCAGCACATCCGCCAATGCTTTCGTGTAATCCACAGGCTGTGCCGGAGCTGTGGATACGGATAGGTTCAGAGTGTATGTCGCTGCGCTTTCGCCGTCCTCGGCGGTAACGGTGAACGTCCACACCGTGCCGCCATTGGAGGCGGTGGGGCCTGCGGTAACGCCGGCCTTTGAATCGTGCAGCGTGATTTGAATGTTTGCAGCCGTGAGAGTTGCAAGGTTTGTGCCTTGGGGCAGTGTGGCCGAGTAGATGTTGCCGGGGGCGACGGTCGCCGCAACGCCGCCTACTGTAAGCGCGGCAACGGAAGCGTCACTGGATTTCCCGGGGACGGGTCTGTCGCCGCCCAGAGCGGCCAGTGCGTCGTCCACCGCCTGTTGTGTTGCGTCCAGCTTGGTCAATACGGTCATGGCATTGGTATACGCCGCGCCGTAATCGGCTTTGTTCTCATTGGTGTTGATTTCGGCCATGCGCCACGTCAGCGCGTCCTTGTTGGCGCGAACCGTCCCTGCGCTGCTGCCGCCGGAGGCTTGACCGCCGCCGATGTCCTCGCCCAAACCGACTTTCGTGTACTGCCAGCGCATGACGTCGCCGGGCTTCATTGTCCAGTCCGACGAGCCTACGTTGGGGAAATAGTTGTTTACGCTATACATCCAGCCGGATTGCTGACCCTCGTCAAACTCACCCAAGAAATTGGGGTAGCTGCCGTTTGTATAGCCGGGGAGATACACATAGGACAGGTAAAAGGCAGTATCAATATTGCCTGTGTTCTTGTATGGCTGGGCGATACCGGGATAGCGGGCTTTCAGCAGGTTGGTGATGACCTGTGAAGCTTTGACGTTCCGGGGAACGGTCAGCAGAATCGGTTCAACGATATATCCGCCGTTCAGCGTGAACCGCTCCACCGTTACCGCTATGGTCGCCGTGTTCACGTTGGAGGCGGAAACTGCCGCCATTGCGTTTTTCGCGCCGTTCAAAGCGTCCTGTATACCCTGATAGCCGGAGGCGTTCGTGACAGCCGTCTTGCCGCTGTTGTAGGCCGATTGCACCTGCGCCCATTCCGCTCCCGTGTAGTCCGTCTGCGCGTAACCGGCATAAGCTGTGTCCAGAGAGGCCAACGCGGTTTCTCTCGCATCCGCAAAGGGGTCTCCGCCTGCGCTATTCGCCGCCCAATGGGCGTACAGGGTCACGTCCGCCGCAGGCATAGCCACAAAGTCAAAGGGGGATTTATCGGCAGGGTTGGCGGTGAAATACCAGCCCGTGAAGGTATAGTCGTCCAACGTGGGGGCGGCCGGCTGGGTCACTGCGCTGTTGATTGTTCCCTTGATTTTGATTTTTTCGCCGCCGTTGGCGGGATCAAGGGTCAGGGTGGATTCCCCTGCTTTAAGGTAGTACGCGCCGCCCACGCCTGTGAAGAGGGTGACGTTAGGCAGGGGGGTTGTCGCTTTTGTAATGACGCCTGTTTCGGCAAGAGCTTTTCCTTCCGCCGTTTGCAGGATCCAGCCGCCGCCGCTTTGCTTGTACACCCCATAAGCGGTGAGCGCATAAACATTTCCGGCATAGTCAAGGCTGAGGCTGTATAGATTCTGCCTGGTAGCCATGAACGCTGCAGCGTCCACTTCCATCACCGCACCGCTTGGGGACACACGGTAAAATTTACTGGTGGAACTAAAAGAACCATTAGAACCGACGTCACTCGCCGCAAGCAAGCCGCCGTCCGTTCCTGCGCTTAGTACCGTTATCGCGCCTGTCAGGGAACTGAACTTTTCCCAGCCGCCCGTTTTATGCTTATACAGGCCGTCCGAGCCGCCCGCATAGTAGGTGGTGGGATTGGCGCGGATGAAAGAATTAAGAGTGCATTCATACGGTTTCCAGCTGGCGCCGTCCCAAACCATAGGGCCGGTGCCATTCGAGGAAACCGCGCATTTATATACTTCATTTGCGCTGATGACAATGCCCGCAGCGGCATCATCAACAGTAAATACGCCATCCACGTATCCGCTGGAGCGGCTGGAATTGGGGACTTCCGCCCACTGCCCCTCCTCCGGCGTGTACTCATAAATCAGATACCCATTGGGCTGAATGGCAAACGCGGTTAATTTGTCCTTTGTTCCGTTGATGGACGCAATCCTGCCGTTGCCGCTCATGCCTGCGCTGCCGGAGGCAAGGGTTATGCCCGGCATTTTCGTGAATCCGCTTGAACCGTACTCCATCACGCCGACCGTTCCCGCCGCATACAGGGACAAACTGCCGGTGGTTTCGTCCGTAAAGGCAAGCACGTCACAGTTTATTACGGTTTCCGGATAGGAAAGAATCGGCGGAGCTTGAATAGCTTTCGCGCCCAGCGATTCCGGCGCAAGCACGGTCACATTATAGGTTTTAACAACAGGCTCGTTAGCCCCCAGCTTTGCGCTCACCGTCACCTGTGAAATGCCGGGCATGGCGTCAACGGTAAAACCAAATTTTGCGTTTTGAGGGACTGCATAGTAATCCGTCAAGTCGCTTCCCGATTTTATGCCCAACAAGGTTCCGTTGGCCGCGGCACCCGAATACAGCTTGAACTCGTAGCTTGTATTCGGGTTCAGCTTTCCTCTTTGTTCGTATTGAACCGAAAAATCAACGCTCTGTCCTGCATAAATACTGACCGAGCTGCTGCCGTTAGCAACGCTTACGCTCAAATTTTGAAGAAGAATGACTGTCGGCGCGAACACGGCGCGGTATTCCCTGTCCTCGCCCACGGTGATTTGATAGGCGTCTTGACCGACAGAATCGTTATCTTTTGTCCATTCGTCGCCAGTGCTTGCACCCTTGTATTCCCAATGGTCAAGACCGTAGCCGATGTTTGGGGTGGCTTGAAGCCGATATTGGCTTCCCCCATCAATATTCCCCTCAAAGTCAGCTCCGGCTTGTCCGTTTTCGCTGTTCGCAACGCTAACAGGGTATATAGCCGCATTAGGGTCGGTGGCTTTAACCCACACGAACTCAATCGTAATATTTGCATTAGGACTCACTCTTTGAACGGAAATGTTGATAGAACCTGTAGAGGGAATAATTACTGCATTTAATGCCGTTCCGGTCAGGGATAAATCACCGGCGCAGGCAATCGTCTGATTGCTGCCGATCGGCGCGTCAACCGCAATAGGAATTTCTTTGCTGTTTGTGCCGTGTGTGATTCGTATTTTTTCAAGAATATGGCTATCGCTTTTCAGTTGCGCCCAATATTGCTTAATACCATAAGCGTATGTGCTGGCATTGTCTATGGCCGCATTGTCATATGTATTTGCATTGAGCAAATTTACTCCGCCGATAAATCCGCCGTCGCCTGTAGCGGCGGTTTCGTCCGTTCCTGTGATGTTGTGCGTTATGGTAAGCGTATAATCCGTGAGCGCGGCAAACACGGACAACGGTATGGCTGATAAACAGAGTATCAGCGCAAGAAATATGCTCAACAAGCGTGAGCAAGTTTTATTGGTTTTGATGAGTTTCATGTTTAAGTAAGAAGGGGGCGCGTTTTTGCGCGCCCGCCCTCCATACCTCCTTTAATCAAAATAAAGTTTGTCGCTCGCGGTTAATGGATGATATACAGATGGTCGCTGTCATCACCGTAAACAAGGTATCCGTTATCGGAAGCGAAACCTTGCAGGGCGTAATTGGAGCCGCCGCCAGTCCATGTTGCGCCGGCAGGCGTTGAACCGTTAAATTCATAACAGTAGCCTGTTCCGGCTGCCGCATTTGTTGTGAAAAACACATAATCCGAAAAGGTTGTTTCGACATCTGTGTATACAATCGGCGAAGCCTGCACGGGAAACCCGGACGCAACGATTGTAATCTGCCCTTGCGCGAAATTACTCAATGGAACCGCCACCACGCCGCCATCGCTAAACCCGCTGTAATATCCCGTGTAAATATAGCCATTCGCGGAAATTGCAGGGGTTGAAGTGATTGAAACGGTTTTACTGACAAAGGTTGAAACGGATATACCGGTCGGGACGGGTGCGGTTGAAGACGTCGCCAGAGCGGACTTCCACAGTAACCCGCTTTGACTGGTGAAATAAAGGCTTATGCCGTCCGTGGAAATGCTGGAGCGCACGTTGCCCGCGCCGGACAGGGTAACGGTATTGCTTGCCGACGCCGTTCCGCCGAAGGCCGTTACGGGCAGATAATACAGATACCCGCCATCCCCTCCGAAGTATACATATTCCCCGTCAGAGTATGCGCCAGCCCAATAGAATCCGCCACTGCCGGTAAAGGTTTTTATAACGGGTGTTCCTGTGATGGCAGTGTTTGCTGCGAAAGGAAGCGTTACTCCTGACATGTCTACCTGATAGTACAGGTTGTTTCCGGCATATGTTCCGAAATAAAGGTAATTTCCATACTTTGTAATCGGTGTATTGATTTGCCCGCTGATCCCGGTAACGATAGTCGTCACAATGGGGCTGTAAGTAGCCACATTCGTAACCGCTACAAGAGAACCGCTTTGTGAATATAGGTCAACATAGTCAACCTTAATTGTCTTATTATCGTTTCCGCTCGTAGTTTGAACGGTTACAAGAATCGGAGAATTATATGTTCCGGCGGGGAAATTGGCGTTTAAATAATAATACAGCTGCGTAGGGTCGGAAGTATCCGCAATCGCACTGCTTGGCGTGAAAGACTGCGTAACAGCAGGAGTGGTCGCAGTCGAACCAAAATAGACATTAACGGTTACGTTGGCGGTGGGAGCATTGGTTGTGGTTCCGGCCAAAATTCCGACAGCCACGCGATTGCCAAAAGCAGGATTCACCGTAACGCTTTGTGACAGAGTGGCGGTTGTGTTTCCGGTAACATTCACGCCGCCCGTCACTTTTGCACCACCCGTAATTGTCCATGCAGAATTATTGTAATCAAAATTGGGATTTTGGAGAAGTTGCGTAAATCCAGTAACGCCTACATAGAGAACGTCTGTCAAATCTATTCCTAATTGATTCCGTGCTCCTTCCGCCAAGACCGGAGTGGAAAGCTGGAATCCAGATGTCGGTGAAAGTTGAATATCCCAAACATGGTCGCCAGTTGCGCAGTTGATTTTTGCGAGCCGCCCTCCGCCATTGTTTCCGCTGACGGCATAGCCGTCATATACAGCATAGGCGTAGGTGTCACCGCGAGGTGTCGTCCTCATGACGGCGGTGGTGTCCATGCCATCCCAACCAGAGCCGTTATTGGGCAACTCTACCGTCGTTATGCTGCCAGGCGCAGTGATAGCCGGCTGCGTAGCAATCCGCCCGTTGTGGTCGTCATTACCTCCGTAAGTCGGCCATGCCGCAAACACCGTGACGGACGATGCAATCACCAGCACCAACGCCAAAGCTATACCGATTATAGCCTTTTTGGTCTTGAATAAAGTTTTCATGTTTTTCACCCTTTCTCGAAATGAGTAATTGTGGTTGCGGACTTCACCAATCCTGCCCTCATGGATTGCACAGCCCGCCGCGTTTGCGTTCCGTCCCCGCCGCCCGTATCGTCGGCTTATGCGCGGTCAGGTGGCAAATACCCACACACAGCCCTCTTGCCCGTGTTTCACAAGTTACGGGACGCCTCCGGCGTCACAGGGCAACGCCGTCTCCGAATCTTCAATCAAAGACACCACCTCCTTAATATCGCAGCGGCCAGTCTGCGAACCTTACCCAACAGCTTGGCCATTTTCCCGTTTCCTCCAACAACTTCACCGCATTGGTAAGCCATTCCTTACACATCTGTGCGGCTGCCTCGGCTTGTCCCTGTTTCATCTGCGCCTTGCGCTTTTCTCTTTCCTCCGGGGGTCAGGCAGGAAAGCTCGGCTCCCAGCCTTGCGCTTTCCGTGCATTTCTCCTGCCGCTCCCGCGCTATGTGCTCCAACTTTGACTGCGCGTATTTTTGACGCTGCTCAGGGGAGATACCGCACTTTCTCTTTCTCGCGTTTTTTCCGGCAAGATAATCCGGATCAACAAGGTTTCAGCCCCGCCTTTTCCAACGCCCTTGACCATGGACCCAAACGAACCTTGATTGCGCCCCTGACCTCCGGCGAAAAAATCCGTTTCCTGCGGCATTCTGTAATCGCCTCACGCCTTTCCCCGCATAATGTGGATAACTTCCTCTGTGCTGATAGATTTCGCCGTCAATCTCTGCACCTCCATGCTTGCCGTCCTTTTTATTCATCTCCCGAACGGTCCAATCCTCTCAATTATCATACCATAGTTTCCCTTCCTGTGGGGCGGCGGACATCCGCCGCAGTCGGACGACACGTATACAGAACAGGCAGTTGAAGTCGCTCTTGCCCGCCGCCCCGTGGCAGGAGAAGTATTCGCAGGCAGTGTTTTGGAAGGAAGAAAAAGCCTTACTGCTCATTCTTGCAGTAAGGCTTACGAAAACGTGTTTTGAGAAGGCTCCGTCTGGAACCGTTCTGATTAACACCGCTTCTCCCACTACAAGAAAGGCTTTTTACAAGCGGCTGACACTCTGGGTCAGGCGGAAAATCCGCCTTCACAGTGGGCAGTGAGTCCCCTCCGGAATGAGCCTTGCGGCCTTCACCGGATTTCTCAATTAAGCATGGTCGTTGCTCCATGCGCCGTCTATACTAACTAGTATATCATATTGTGAACAAAATTGCAATACGTTTTCCATTTTTCATTAAAATTTCCGTTATATCACCCCCAATATGTATATGAAAATGTTACATTTGGATAGAAATACACAGTATTTATGTACCTGTTATAACTCTTTGCCGGCACAAGACGGCTGAACGATGAGATTTCCACAGTAACTAAAAATTTGAATGTTGCTGAGGCTGAAGTTGAACGGTTGGAGTTGGAATTTGAAAACGCCAAAAAAGCTTTTAACAGTCGGCTGGATTTTGTTAGGGCGCAGTGGAAAGAGACAAAATGTGAAGAATGCGGTGCAGAAATATGCTATCACGTAGATTGGACTCGTATTTCCAAATTTTGCAAAAAGTGCAAAGAGAGACATGAGGCCGACACCAGTCGCATAAAGGCAGATTGGGAACGGGGTTTAATATTGCTTGATAATCAACGCTTTGTTGCTCGTTAGACACCATATCGTGATATCGCATGACTTGAGTTAGAATTTCAATTGCTGCCTTTGGATATGTTTGATCTTTGAGTCTAAGTTATAATTTCCAAGCCGCATGGGGCACTTTTCACTAGGTTCCCACCGTTTTATTCTCTTTTTCGTGCAAAATTGAACTTTTGTTCGCCTCCCTGCTTATTGAGAAACGATCAATGCGTGCAAGTGCAGCGCGCCAGTTATGGCCGGTTCGCGTAGTTCCGGGCACCTACTTATATGCAAAGGGAAATGCAAAAGAACATTTAAATCTCAAGAAACTCGCCGCGCAGAGGTGTTCACGATGGGCTTACTTTTTATGAACGTTCCAATCTCTTGGGCTCAGTGATTTTTCGCAAATAGCCAGTCCGCCAGTGCCGCCAAAAAACGTTGTTACTGCCAAAAACGGCAAGTGCTTCCTTCGCCTCCTTGGCGAGCGCTTTCGCCTCCATGCGTGTCTTATCCACACCCCAAAGCGCAGCAAAGGTTATACGCCCTGCGGCGGCATCCTCATTTATGTCAAAAATATCATCAATCATCTGAAAAGCCATGGCGTCCGTCGCCTTAGCGCCGCAAAGCTCGGCAAACGCAAGCGTCAAAACAGGGCGAATTCGCTTGCCGCCACCGGATACAGCCCACTCGACCGTTGCCGCAAGCTTGGACTCAAACGGAGTGTAATCAGTAATTGCCTGCTCAACTAAATCAATTTTGGCTTTGAATTCCTATTGAAAGTCCATATGATATCTTCCGATTTTATAATCGGCCCGAAGATTGCCTTCACTACAAATCCACACCGTCAGTTATAAGCGTCAGCTTCTGCTTAGCGTTCTCCAGTTGAGCGCCGCAATGCACCGCAAGGCGGCACGCATCGTCATAAACCGCCAGCGTTTCCTCCAGAGAGAGAGCCCCCTCATGCAGCCGTGCTACCGCCTGTTCCAGCTTTTCCATCGCCTGTTCGTATGTCAAGCTTTTCATGTTGCCGCTCCTGTTTAAAGTATTTTGTCATGCTGAAATCCATTTTGCGAATGATCAGGTATTAATCCGCCGGATGTCCCGCACCTCGCAGTCCAGCATTGCGTCCGCCATGCGCACAGTGATTGCGTCTCCCGGCAATATACCCTCTCCGCATGGACAGGGCTTGCCGTTTTTTCCAACTACCGCATAGCCGCGCGTCAGCGTTTTTAGCGGCGATAACGCGTCCAGCCGCCCTGTAATATTGGTGAGTTTTTCCGCACGTATATCCAGAGCGCCCCGTGCTGCGTGAGCGAGTTTTTGCCGCAAAATGTCGAGATGATCTTCGGCAAGGCGCAGCGTGTTCACCGGGTGATATGTCTTCAACTCATCCTGCAGGCGGGCAAGGTTGTCTGCTTCGCAGCTAAAATAGCTTGTGCAAGCTTCTTTTAGCCGCAGTCGTATACCACGCAGCCGCACTTTTTCGTCTTCGCAATCCGGCGTGCATAGCTCTGCTGCCGCAGAAGGCGTTGGCGCTCGTAAATCCGCCGCCATGTCGCACAGCGTAAAGTCTGTTTCGTGCCCTACGGCGGATATCACCGGGATCGTACATGCAGCAACTGCCCGCACAACGCATTCCTCGTTGAAGGCCCACAAATCCTCCACACTTCCGCCGCCACGCCCAACGATAAGCACATCGGCAAGGGAGTCTGCAGATGCACGGAGCACTGCTTGCGCAATCTGCTCTCCGGCACCACAGCCTTGCACCGCAGTTGGGTAAAGCATAACCTCGACCATTGCCCAGCGGCGTGAGAGTATCTCTAAAATATCATGGATTGCTGCCCCTTCGGGCGACGTGACGACAGCAATTTTTTGAGGATACACAGGAATTGAACGCTTGCGCTCAGATGCAAAGATGCCGTCCGCCGCAAGGAGTGCCTTGAGGTTCTCCAGCTGTTGATAGAGCGCACCTACACCATCCGGCTGTAGGTCGTCCAGAATAATTTGATACTGTCCGCGTGCTTCATAAAGCGAAACGCGCCCGCGCGCGAGTACGCGCAAGCCCTCCTGTGGAGAAAACTGCAACCGCTGTGCAGCACTCATAAACAGCACGGCACTAACCTGGGCGTCGCCGTCCCTTAAGGTAAAATAGCAATGACCGTTGCCACTGTAGCGCTTAAAACCCGATATCTCGCCGCGCAGATAAACGCCGGAGAGTGCGGCATCCCCCTCCAGCACAGCGCGGACATAGGCATTGAGCTGGCTCACTGACAGTATGGGCGACGGCATAGACAACTCCTTTAAATACATAGGACGGAATTATTATTCAGTAGGCTCCGAAGGAACAGTGGTTAGCGCAGGTTGAGCCGTAGTTGTCGTGTCCTTTGGTTTTGTTGTGGCGGTTGTATCTTTTGGCTTTGTCGTGGTGGTGTCCTTAGGCTCAGTCGTCATGGTACTTTTGGGTTTGGATGTAGTTTCCTCAGGCTTAGTCGTAGTCGACTTGGGCTTTGCAGGTCTGTATGCGGTAGTCGTGACCTCCGACATTGTGGCGGATTCTTCCGGCTCAGTGCTCTCCTCATCCGGCAGCGTGGTTGGTTCGGTAGTCGGTTCAGCAGTAGGCTCGGTAACCTGCTCAGTTGGGTTCTCTTCAGCGGACTTTCTGTCCTTCCACGACTCAATCCAGTTATACGGCTGCGGTGGTAAATGATAAATAGCCGAACAAGCAACTAGTAACGCAAACAGCGAGCATGCAAGGCAAGCAGTTGCCACGATGCGTGCAGGCTCACGTGAAGCGCGAGTGTCACGCATTTTACCCGTCGGACTAAAATATACGCGGCTGGAGCGATAGTGTTTGTTGCGGCGTGATATCTTTGCTGCCTGCGACATGCGAAGACCCAGCAGGAACACCGACCCGGCGGCAAATACAGCGGCGGCAATCTGTGCCCAGCACTGTTCACCGGCAAACGAAAGGGCAGTCACGCCACCAAGACTGGTGAGCAATGCAAAGAAAACAGCAAAGATATTGGAATGAAGGATACGGTTCATTAGGCGCTCCAAGTTTTTCGTGTTTGTTTTGCCTATATTGTACCTCAATTTGGCGAATATTGCAACGCCCCTTGACAAGTTGCGCAAAATATGGTATACTTCTCAGGATTTTGAAATGGGAGAGTTCCCGAGCGGCCAAAGGGGGCAGACTGTAAATCTGTTGTCAGTGACTTCGGTGGTTCGAATCCACCCTCTCCCACCACGGTAATAACCCTAAATTGATAAACTTCGGTTTGTTGATTTAGGGTTTTACTTATGCCCTGAAAAGCCCGTAAACACAAGGAAATTCGTGCGTCAGCCGTTAAACGATTGACCTA
>JAIRYC010000014.1 GCA_031267965.1 Oscillospiraceae bacterium
AAACGGTTGATCTCGGCAATCGGTAAATCCCACCAGCAAAAAGCCTCCAGCAACGCAATCAGCTCGTCGTCAAAACGTCGGCGGACCAATCGTGCAGGGTTGCCTGCCATAATGGTGTAGGACGCAATGGCGCCGGATACAACTGCGTTTGCGCCAATTATCGCGCCGTTGCCAATGTGCGTACCCGGCAGTATAACCGCGTTCTGACCAACCCAAACGTCATTACCGATTATGGTGTCGCCCTTGCACGGAAGGTCAGACAGCGCCGGGACATGTTGTTCCCAGTTTTCAAAAATATAGAAGGGAAAGGTGCTGATGGCGTTCATCTGGTGGTTTGCACCATTCATCACAAATTCAACGCCGGCGGCAATCTGGCAAAACTTCCCGATGATCAGCTTGTCGCCGTAAAAATCATAATGATGCGTCACATGGCGCTCGAAATTCAAGTCGCTGAAATACGTGAAGTCGCCAACGATAATGTTGGAGCGAGTAATTGACGGTTTGATGTATGTCACATCACTCCCCGGAACCGGATGCAGATTGCTTGGATCAGGCAGCTTTTTCATGAACAGACCTCAACTCTTCCATAACGTAAACCCACGTTCCTCCGCAAGGTGTTTAATGTGCGCCGTGTAATGCTGCCGTTCTCAAGTGTGTTGTCGCCCAAAGCGTCGTCAACTGCAGCATTGTCAAAGGCGCTGTTCTTAACAATCAAAAAGTTCCCTTCAATGGGCTTCTTAAACTCATCATTGGCGCTTATGGCGTATTCTCCGGTTCCCTAAATCAGGATATCCGCAATTTTGAGCGCGGTCTGCCCGTTGTATTCCTCAGGCGCACTATAGCGTGAAGGCAACCGCAATCGAAACGACAGGGATTGCGTAAAGCCATGCAGAGAGTTGTTTTTTTATAGCATAAGTCTCCCCAATTTTTATTCAACACTCTTCAGCGATTCAACCATGCTGACCTTTTTCAGCCGCCGGTGCATCAGCACATTGACCAGCACTGCAAAGCCGGCTGTCAGTAAAAGCGACCACAAAAAGCTGGACCATTCAATCGTTTGCCCAAGCATAACTACGTTGATTTTAACCACGTTTGCTATGAGCTTGTGCAAAAATAATCCTGCCCCAATACCGCCGACCATACCAAGCAGCGTCAATATAATATTTTCGCGGTATATATATGCCGAAACCTCGTTATCGTAAAACCCAAGAACCTTGATCGTGGCAATCTCCCTCAGCCTCTCGTTCACATTGATGTTTGAAAGGTTAAACAGCACAACGAACGCCAGCGCCGCGGCTGCAAGGACAAATACCAGCACCACATAATTAAGGCTTTGCACAATATGGCTAAAGCTGTCAACAATCTGGGTTGTGTAGACAACCGCGTTTACGCCGTCAATTTTCATAATGTCAACCGAGAGCGCGGCCTTTTCGGTGCTGCGCGCGGTACTGTCCATGTTGTGTATTTCATCGCTCAACTGGGCAAAAACCATGTTGAATTCCGGTTTGGCCATAAAGATAGCCCCGTAAACCGCGCGCGTCATATAAATATAATTAAACGTATAATTTTCCGCAATGCCAATCACGTTCACCTTGACGTCAACGCCGTCGCTGTTGTGGATAAAAATGCTGTCGCCGGTCACGACGTTGGCGCGGTTCGCAAACGTTTCGGTAATAATGACCCCGGTGTCATTCAAATAAAGTGGCTTCTTGCTTTTGCGTTCGCGCAAATTGGTTATCTCGCCCATGCGGCTTGGGTCAGTGGGCACAAGTATGTTAACCTCTTGCAGAGCCTTGGCCAGTGATTTCTCGCTTCCCGCACTCAAAACCTTCATGGCGACGGGCATAACCGCGCCAAGACGTTCATCTTCCTTCAGTTTAGCGATTAACCCCGTGTCAAGATTGTCGGGGTCCTGTGGGTCGCGCAAGGCCAACTGTACATCTTGCTGAGAAATGCCGTTGCTGCCATACTGATAGTTAACGATTGCGCGTATTGAATTACCCAAACCGAAGCTGGCCAAAAGCAGCGCGCTTGCGCCAACTATGCCAATCAAAGTTGTAACAAAGCGGCGTTTGTTGCGCACCAGGTTACGCACAGTGACCTTGCCCGTAAAATTCAGTGCATTCCAAACAAGGCTTATGTGCTCCAAAAACACACGTTTGCCTGCCTTGGGCGCTTTTGGCCGCATGAGCGTCGCGGGGTTGGTCGACATCTCGCGCCAGCATGCAACAAATGCTGCTCCCACAGAGCATAACAGCGCAATCAATATGCCCGCAATGGCAAAGCCCCAGTTTAGTTGCAGATGGATTGGCGGCATATCGAACATTATCCCAAACGCGGCGTCAAGTGCCGTTGGCAGTGCGGTAAAACCAATCGCCAATCCCAAAACCGAGCCAATACATCCCGCCAGCAGCGCGTAGAAAATATATTTCCATGCAATTGCGGTTTCCTCATAACCAAGCGCTTTGAGCGTCCCCATTTGGGTGCGTTCTTCCTCAACCATGCGCGCCACAGTCGTCAGCACAACCAGCGCCGCGACCGCAAAGAAAACCAGTGGAAAAATCAAGCCCAAAATCTTAACATTATCTGCGTTTTGCTGATAGCTGCGGTAGCCGGGCAATTCCTCACGCCCGTCAACAATCCAGCGGGTTTTCTCAAGGTTGTCCAGCGTCTTTTGCGCACTTTCCAGTTCATATTCAGCGGTTTGAAGCTTTGCTTCGGCTTCCGCCTTCTTTTGGTTATAGGTCTGCCTGGCTGTGGGATACGCCGCCTTTGCCTGTCCTAATTTTTGCTGGGCAAGCAGTAGTTGATATTGCGCGTCTGTTTGTGCCTTGTTCAACTTCATCTCGCCGAGCGTAAGCTCTGTGCTTGCTGCCTCAAGCTGTTTGCGTGTTTCCTCCAGCTGTTGCTGCTTCACCGTTAGCGAATCCAACTGTGCAATGTCGTCCGCCTTTGCCGCCCACTCAAGGTACTTGGTGATATATTCCCGTTTGCCCTCAGCCAATTGTTGCTTTTGTACCGCCAAGTCATTCTCGTATTGCTTTAAAGTAGGCTCAGCGTATACTAAAGCATCTTCAGCCATGCCAATTGCGGTTGCATCCTTCATCTTGTCAATTATTTCGGTTGACATGCCCACGTCCCGCAAGGATTGCATAATGCTTTCCCACGGGCTGTTCTGGTTCATGCTGTTAATAAACCCGCTTACTGTCGTCAGCAGATTTTGCATGTTTTTAATTTGCTTTTCAGCGTTCTCAAGCTGAGCCTTGGCGTTTTGCAAATCGACCCGCGCAGTTTCGTAATCGGATTTGTAGTTGGGGTTTTGGTCACGTATTTTCAACGCTTCCTGCAACTTGAGGGAGGCCTCGTTGAATTTTTCAAGGTTATCATTATATTCTTTTTGATTAGCGTAAAACTTTTGCTGGTTAGCGCTCAGCGTCGCTTCAAATTCTTCCTTCCTTTTAGCTATTTCCTCATCGCCATGTACGGCGTAATATTCTACGTCCTCCAGGTCTTTTTTTGCTCTTTCCAAAGCCTCGTTCATTTCCTTTTCTTTTTTAGCCAAGGTATCTTCACCGTCCGCAAGCTTCTGCGTCAACTCGTCGCGCAATGCTGTGCGGCGAATGGGAAGCCGATCTTTGGAAAGCTCCTCAATGTTGGCAATGATGCTGTCCACATAGCGGGCGTAGTCGGGGTCATACGCGCCGTTAAAATCACTCGGCGAAGTATATTTTAGTTTTAAATAAAGCATGGAATAATATGACTGGAGAAAGGTCTGCTCAGGCACATAAATAAAGCAGCCAAGCTTGCCGCTGCCAACCATTGTGTTTCCGCGTTCAAAGTTAAGATAGGTCGGCGTTTGGATAATGCCGACAATCTTGAAGGTGGTGTAAGATAGCGACTTGCTCAAGTCCTCTCTGTCGCCATTGATTGTGATATACTTGCCAAGCTCAAATTCATCAGGCGTGGAGAGTGCAGAAGCGTCAACAAGGCACTCATAGGGTTGCTCCGGATACCTTCCGCCAAGCAACGTCAAACGGTTGATGTAAGACATGTCGTTAACTTCGACCTTGCCGTTTTTATATTGAGGGTATTCCGGGTTGGCGTCCTCAAAATCACGCACCATATCAAAATTCATAGAAATTGCGCGACAGGTGTAGGCGGAACCGTCAATATCCACTAAACCCTTGCCGTTCATATAAAGCAAACCGTCAACAAACTTTACCGGCATAAACGATTGCATTTGCTTGGCGTTGTTTTTAAAAATAAAGTAAACATCGCTGTCCGTCAAGCCCGCCGTGGACAGCACGGAGATGTCCATCAGGTTCGTCTGATAATAGTAATCCTGAGCCGTTTTCAGCATATCCCCCGGTGTTGCATTCATGCCGGAGAAAAAGGCTATGCCCAGTGCAACGATTGCAATGATGGAAAAAAAACGCGCCTTGCTTTTGCTTACCGTGCGTATAACGTCTTTGAATAATGCACTTTTCATGTTCTCGCCCTCTTGACTTTAGTGTGAGGGGCGACCCATACGCCGTCCCTGCAATTTGGTGTTACCACTCGATTTTTTCCACCGGCATGGGGCGGTTATTCAGCGCAATGCGGTGTATCCGCCCGGAGCGCATGGTGATGATTCGGTTAGCCATGGGCGTAATTGCCTGGTTGTGCGTAATAACAATGACCGTCATGCCGGTTTCGCGCGCAGTATCCTGTAACAGCTTAAGGATTTGCTTGCCCGTATTGTAGTCCAATGCGCCGGTGGGTTCGTCGCAAAGCAGGAGTTTTGGGTTTTTGGCCAGTGCGCGTGCAATGGATACGCGCTGCTGCTCGCCGCCTGATAGTTGCGCCGGGAAGTTGTTGAGACGTTCGCCTAAACCGACGCGCTCCAAAACCTTGCGCGGGTTGAGGGCCTTTTTGCCAATTTGCGTAGCAAGCTCAACATTTTCCAGTGCTGTCAGGTTTTGCACAAGGTTATAGAACTGGAACACAAAGCCAACCTCGTAACGGCGGTATTCAATCAGCCGCTTACGGGTAAATTCGTTGACCAGCTCGTTATCTACTTGTATGGATCCGTCGCTGCAGCCGTCCATGCCGCCAAGCATGTTAAGCACAGTGGTCTTGCCTGCGCCGGAGGGTCCCACAACAATGCAGAACTCACCCTGCTCAATCTGGAATGTGACGTTATCCGCCGCGTTGATTGTGACTTCACCCATTTGGTAACGTTTGTAAACAGAATCAAATTCAATGAAAGACATGTTGCAAATCCTTTGCTGCTGATTGATAATCTTCCAAGCATATATTATAACGGAAAATGACGCTTTCTGTCAATGTATAATATGTGAAATATTTTATGCCGGCGCAATTTTATAGGGATAAGAAACAGCTGATAAACAGAACCAGACCTCAAAACCTCATCTGTTCGCCCAAATTGCCAACAATTTTTGCCCCAACCGCTGGCAGATTTTTGGTTTTATAACGGTGCTGGTCGGACAAAGAACCGTCAGCATATGGTGTAACATGTTTTATGCGCACACCTGGCTTGAGCGTCATAACGCTGACGCCCTGCGTGTTCTTTGTGGTTTTGGCTGGAATTGCCGCGCTTGGTATAATTAACCCGCGCCCTGCGGTGGATTCGGCAAAATATAGGTTTGGCTGTGCTTTCAGCGGCGCGCCGGCGGAAGCAGACTCAAGCCGCAAGCTCACTGCGCCCAAATCGGCTTGCGTACCCACAGGATTCATGTTCAACTGAAAAGCCGCTACAACCGGAGATTTATCGCTCACCGCATTTAATAGCTTGCGGCGGTTTTGCTTCGTCGCGTAGCCGGAAAGCTCAACCTTTGCCGCCTTGCCGTTCTCAAAAAAGAATAGCAGTTGTTCGCTGTAATCCCGCGTGACAGCCATAAATATGCATCGCTCGTCAGGCTCAAAGCCAAGCTTTGTGGCGACAAAATCACCAAGAACGCTTGCCTTGGTGTCGTCAAACTCTGCCGCGCGGGACTTGTAGCACTGACACTTATCCGTAAAAAACAGCAGTTCAACCGTGTTGCTACTCTCCAATTGCAGCAAAACCTCGTCGCCATCTTTAAGCTTTTGCTCACCGGACATCCTCAGCGATTGCGGAGTTATCTTTTTAAAATACCCTTCGCGCGTAAAGAAAATATTGACCGGATAATCCGGCACGGTTTCTTCCGGTACGCTTTCCTCGATTTCGTCTGCAAACAGGAGCTGGGTACGGCGCGGCTGAGCGTATTTTTTGCTTACGTCCTCCAACTCGCCGCGTATCATTTTCCGCACGCGTCCGCGGTTTTGCAGAATATCCTCTTTATCGGAAACCTCGCGCTCAAGGTCGTCAATGTCGCGCGTTTGCTTGAGTATGTACTCACGGTTAAGGTGGCGCAGGCGGATTTCCGCCACGTAGTCCGCCTGAAGCTTGTCAATGCCAAAGCCAATCATCAAGTTAGGGACGACCTCCGCCTCCTCCTCGGTTTTGCGGATTATCGCCACGGCCTTGTCGATATCAAGCAGTATCTTCGCAAGACCTTCCAGCAAATGAAGCCTGTCCCTTCCCTTGTTAAGCTCAAAGCTGACACGCCGGCGCACGCACTCTTCGCGGAAGGCAATCCACTCCAGCAATAAGCTGGCGACGCCCAAAACACGTGGTGTGCCGGCAACCAGTACATTAAAATTGCACGAGAAGCTGTCCTCCAGCGGCGTGAGTTTGTAAAGCCGGCGCATGAGTGTGTCCGCATCCACGCCTCGCTTGAGGTCAATGGTGATCTTCAAGCCGTTGCGGTCGGTTTCATCGCGCACGTCGCTGACCTCGCGCAGTGTGCCGGCTTTGGCGCGCTCTACAATCTTCTCAATAATTGCCTCGGCAGTTGTTGTGGGCGGTATCTCGGTAATGTCAATGCAGTTGTTGTCCTTGTCGTAGTCATATTTGGCACGCACGCGCACGCTGCCGCGCCCCGTGCGGTAGATTTGTTCCAACTGATCCCTATCATACAGTAAATACCCGCCGCCGCAAAAGTCTGGTGCTTGCAGCGTGTCCGCAACATTGTGCTCAGGATTATCAAGCAGGGCAATGGTGGTTTTGCACACTTCCTCAAGGTTAAACGAACAGATTGAACTGGCCATGCCGACGGCAATGCCTGTGTTGGCGTTCACCAAAACTGTTGGAAAGCTGACCGGCAGAAGGGTCGGTTCCTTCATCGTGCCGTCATAGTTGTCGCTAAAGTCCACCGCATCCTTGTCCAAATCGCGGAAAAGCTCGGTACAGATTGACTCAAGCTTTGCCTCAGTGTATCGTGAGGCCGCCCACATCATATCGCGTGAATAGCTCTTGCCAAAGTTACCCTTACTGTCCACAAATGGGTGCAGCAGGGTTTCGTACCCGCGGGAGAGCCGCACCATCGTTTCGTAGATGGCCGCGTCGCCGTGTGGGTTGAGTTGCATGGTGCGCCCGACAATATTGGCGGATTTGCTGCGCCCGCTGTGCAGCAGCCCCATATGGTGCATGGTGTAAAGGATTTTGCGGTGCGAGGGCTTAAAGCCGTCAATCTCCGGTATGGCGCGGGAGAGGATGACGCTCATGGCGTAAGGCATGTAGTTGGTAACAAGCGTTTCGGGGATAGCTTGGCGCATAAGCTCGCCTGAGCCGAGAATGTGGGTATTGGGGTCGCGCCGGGATAAATCATTTTTTGGCGTACGTTTTTTGGCCATGGTTGTATCGTTCCTCCGGTTTGATTGCGTGACAAAATCAAATCTAGTGGGAATTATACCACGAGAGGGGATGAGATGTCAAAGCAAGGCAGGGAGGAGGGCGATTATGCCTCATCATGTTAAGACCTTATAGCGTTGAAAGCGCGCTGCGTTTGTGGTATAATTGACGCAACAAATTACCACAAGGATATAGGTGACCCATGCACGAGGAATGCGGCGTATTTGGAATACATGGCGGTGCAGCGGGAGACTTCCGTCAGCAAAGCATTAGCGCCGCACAGGCGGTATATCTTGGGCTGTATGCCCTCCAGCACCGTGGGCAGGAGAGCTGCGGCATAGCCGTCAGCAACGCGGGAGTGCTGCGTGCCGAGCGGCGCATGGGCCTTGTCAGCGAGAGCTTTGACGCGCCAACGCTCGTGGCTCTCACCGGTGAGAATGCAATCGGACACGTGCGCTACTCCACGGCAGGGGGCAGTTGCATAGAAAACTGTCAGCCAATTGTGACACGCTACGCCAAGGGACGGCTTGCTGTTGCGCACAATGGCAACCTGCGCAATGCGGATGAACTGCGCGATAAACTCGCTGCTACCGGCGCGCTGTTCCAAACAACAGCCGATTCCGAGCTCATAGCCCAGTGGATTATCCGTGAGCGCATGGGCAGCCGTTCTATTGAGGAAGCCGTCATGCGGGCTATGTCGCACTTCCGCGGGGCGTATAGTCTGCTTGCACTCTCGCCGCGCAAACTTGTTATCGCGCGTGATCCGATGGGCTTTCGGCCGCTGTGCATAGGCAAGCTGGACGGGCGTTGGGTATTTTCCAGCGAAACCTGCGGCTTGGATACCGTTGGCGCAGAGTTTTTCCGCGATGTTGAACCTGGTGAGGTCATCCTCATTGACACAAACGGAGAGTTGCATTCTTTTCGTGATAATTGCCCCGGCAAAGGCGCTCGCAAGGCTATATGTATATTTGAGTATATCTACTTTGCACGCCCAGACAGCGTCATTGACGGTATCCCTGTGCACAATTCGCGCATGAAGGCGGGTGCACTTCTGGCAGAGCAAAGTCCGGTTAAGGCAGACTTGGTTATCCCTGTGCCGGACAGCGGCATTGAAGCGGCCGTGGGTTACGCCCGCGCCAGCGGGACACCATATGGCATGGGCTTTGTGCGCAATAATTACGTTGGCAGAACGTTCATAAAGCCCACACAAAGCGAGCGGCGCAAGAGTATTGCTGTCAAGCTGACGCCCATGACGCAGAGCATTGCCGGTAAACGCTTGGTGATGGTTGACGACTCAATCGTGCGCGGCTCAACCAGCGCGAATATCATCCGAGCGCTCAAAAACGCGGGTGCGCGAGAGGTGCATGTGCGCATATCTTCGCCGCCGATTATCGCGCCATGCTACTTTGGCACGGATATTGCTACGCGTGAGGAGTTGATCAGCAACCGCCTTAACGCGGAGGAAATACGGCAGGAGATTGGTGCGGATTCGTTGGACTTCCTGCGCATTGGGTCGTTGCCGTTGCTAATTGACTCTAACGATCAGTCATCCTGTGCAAACCGCCAATGCTGTGACGCGTGCTTCTCGGACGATTATCCGGCGTGACTGGGCGACGCTTTGGAGGCTGATTTTGTCCGGAGGCTTGCGCCGCCAGGGGCAACAGCAATTACTTTTGTGAAAAGAGAAGAAGAAGGAGCTTATCGGGATTAAGAGCAGCGATGAACATTTTCTTTTTGGGACCTATCCTGCCCCAGTCGA
>JAIRYC010000030.1 GCA_031267965.1 Oscillospiraceae bacterium
CACCTCGGCAGAAGCACCTTCGTACTCCGTCATAGGGATAATCGGCTGTTTTGAAAATGGGCCTTGCATATCTTCCTCCAAAAGTTGTTTTGCATCAGGCGGGCAGATTATAATCTGCCCCTCCATCAGTTATATTACCTTCTGCGGACTAGCTTGACCAGTTCGCGGATTTTTGGCGGCTTACCGTAAAGCAGCACACCCACGCGATAGATTGCCGCAGCAAGTGCCCCAACCGCAATGATTCCCGCAACCAACAGCACCAACGAGAGCGCAATCTCCCACGGCGAGGCTAGGTTGTTGACAATGCGTATGAACATCGCCAGAGGTGAAGTGAACGGTACAAATGACATGACCTTTATCAAGGTTGAGTTTGTGTAGTTGAAAATAATAGAAAAATAACTCACATAGAACAAGACTATCAGCAACAGTGAGAGCGGCATCATCGTTCCCTGTAAATCCTCCGTCCGGCTGACTAGACTGCCCACCGCACCGAAAAGGAAGCTGTATAGCAAATACCCCAGTACAAAAAAGATGATTGTGTAAGCCAGCAGCCGTGTGTTGCCGCCCTCAAACAGACTGGAAATTGCGGATGTTTCTTTCCAGTATTCACCAGAGGCCCTGTAGCCGCCAAAAGCGGCAAGAACCCATAAGCATAGCTGGCATAAGCCTGCTCCGCCAACACCCAATACCTTGCCAAACATCAGCGCGCCGGGTTTTGCGGCCGTAATGAGCAGTTCCATCGCGCGGCTGGATTTCTCCGTCACAACGGAACTTGCCACAATGCCACCGTAAATCATAATGGTAATAAACAGCAGCGCAATCAGTATATAAGTGTAGCCCGCCGAATCATTGCCATCGCTCTTTGTGGCGACAAGCTTCATCGTGGTCTGTGCCGTAAGAAAGGCTTGCGCCTGCTCATCCGTCGCGCCCAGCTTCTTCAGGCCATCAGTGCGGTATTTTGCCAGCACCGCTTCGTCAATTTGGTACGGCGAAATATCCGTCACTCCCACTTGGCTCATGTAAAGCGTGTATTCCAGCGGCGACGTAAAATACAGCGCGTAGTCCGCTGTGCCGGCAAGAACGCTGTCCTCCAATTCTTGCGCAGCGCCTTGAAAAACGCTCGCCTCCTCAAAGCCCAAGTCCTCTTTCAAATAATCCGCAAGTGATTGCGCGTCAACATCCTTCGCATCCCTCGCGCTAATCAGCAGCTTTTTGGACCCAAAATCTACTAACACAATGCCCTCAAAGAAGCTGTTTACGTCACCGCCGGCGCTTTTGGGACTATCGCTCCGCCCAATAAAATCGGGAAAGCCTAACCCCACAAAAAACGCAAGCGCAAACAGCAGCGTTGTAAAGATGAACGGCTTACTCTTCGCCGTGGTAATGAATTCGTGCCTGAAAATCGGTAAAAACTGGTTTTTCATTATGCCAAGCCTCCCTCTAACGTGCCGTGCCTGCTCGTCGTAGCATCCACAAATATGTCCTGCAAGCTAGGCTCCCAAACGGCGAACGAATCCACATCAAAGCCTCGCGCTGCAAGCATCGAGAGCAGTTCCGGCTTCTTCTCCTGCGTCGTCAATTGGATTGTCACTGCCTCATCCTCAAGGTTCACATCCCGCGCAATACCCGTCTGTGACCGCACAAACACGGCAAGCTGCTCCACCTGAGGTGAACGCACAATAATCCGTGAGCGGTCGTGACCGCGCTTCATCTCTGCAATTTTCCCTTCGCGCACAATGTTCCCGCCATTAAGTATCGCAATCTCGTGACAAAACTCCTCGATATAGTTCATCTGGTGGCTTGAGAAGAACACCAGCGAGCCCCTTTCAACCAGTTCGCGCACCAAATCCTCAAGCAACATGGCGTTGACTGGGTCAAGCCCGCTGAACGGTTCGTCCAGCACAACTAACTCCGGCTCAGCAATCAGCGTCGCCACAAACTGAATCTTCTGCTGGTTGCCCTTAGACAGCGTCATGAGCTTTTTGCCGGCAGTCTCGCCCATGCCCAGCCGCTCCAATAGACTGAGCGCGTTCCGCTTGGCAGCATCCGCCTTTAGCCCTGCCAGTTCGCCAAAGTATATGAGTTGTTCAATCACCGTTTTCTTGGGATACATGCCGCGCTCCTCCGGCAAATATCCCACACGCAGCATACCACGGCGGAAGGGTTTTCCGTCCAGCAGCACCTGTCCCGAATCCGGACGGAAAACCTCCATGACAATCCGGATCATAGTGGTTTTTCCCGCGCCGTTGCGCCCAAGCAAGCCAAACGCGCTCCCGGACGGCACGGCAAGATCAATACCACGCAGCACACGGTTCTCGCCGAAATTCTTTGTGATTCCCTTAAGTTCAAGTAACATTTTGTCCTCCCGTTCTATTTTGTCGATTAAACGTAACTGTATTCCACTGTCATAACGCATTGATACCGCTCATCCAGCACCGTTATATCATCCCGCACGCGCCGTTCAAGCTCTGCGGATTCGGCGGGCTTGCACCCACTCGGAATGACTAAATCAAATATAAGGTTAATGCGTTTCTCACCGTCAATCACGCGGAAATCGTGGAGTTCAAGACGCCTGTCCACTAGCTTAACAGCCGCCTTCACGCTCTCATACATTGCACGAATTCGTTCATCGTTGCACTGTATTGGGTCAAGGTGCAGCACAATCGCCACACCAAATTGCTCAAATATCAACTTCTCCGCCGCATCCACCGCCTCGTGGCTGACCACCACGTCCATATCCGACGGCACCTCTGCGTGCGCCGAAGCAAAAATCCGCCCGGGACCATAATCGTGCAACATCATGTCATGCACACCAACAATGCCGTCACAAGAGCGCAACGCAACCGTAATCTGTTCCGCAAGCTCCCCCGTTGGGCGTTCACCCATTAAAGAATTGAGTGTTTCTAACAGCAGCTTAAGCCCATTCCACGCTATAAACAGTGCCACAAGCACACCAAGATAACCGTCCGCCGGGAACGATGTAAACAGCGAGAGCACCAGCGAAATCAACGTCACTCCACTGCATAACGTGTCTGAAAAGCTGTCCGCGGAAGCCGCCAAAATTGCAGGGGCGTTTGTCAGCCTGCCCAGCTTGCGGTAGAACAGCCCCAACCAAACCTTGCCAAAAATCGACGCGGTCACAATTGCAAAAGGTACCAACGCAAACCTGACAGGCTCCGGTGCGGCTATGCGCCCAAGCGCCGATTTGCCAATCTCCACACCCATAAAGCACACCACCACGGAGAAAAACACTGTCACCAAATATTCCATGCGCCCATGACCAAATGGGTGCTCCGCATCCGCCTCTTTGTCCGCAAGCTTCGCGCCAATGGCAGAGATTAACGCACTGCCCACGTCCGAAAGGCTATTCATGGCGTCCGCCGTGATCGCGACTGAACCGCTCATTGACCCTGCTAAAAATTTCCCGCTGACGAGAAAAATATTAACCACAGCCCCAACCACTCCGCTGAGCACGCCAATGCGGGTGCGCGCAGCCTTATTGATTGGGTCAGGCGTTTTTATTAAGCGCAACAATAATCTGGTCATATCAATATAGTATAGCAAAAAAGCGTGGCGTGGTCAAATCAGCCGTCAAGCGAGCGCCAATTTCCCCTCCCTCATGATTTTCCGCGCAGCCCGTTTCCCATCCTCCAAACCGACGCGATAAAACTCGTCGATCAATGCCTTATCCTGGCAAACAAGTGACACCGGCACCTCGCGGCTGGGCGCAACGACAATCGCTTTGCCCTGCAATTCCAGCGCATCAATAAATGTTATCGTCCGGTTGTAGTTTTCGTGGCGGTTGGCAACGGCAGTCACCATCCGTGGGAACCTGCGCAGACTAAAACGGTAAACCGCCTTATGGTTTTGTTCCGCCTTGCGGTATCCGCGGGAGCGGGAGAGCACCACCACCACACGGTCGCAGCCTTTAGCGATTGCCCGTGCCACCGGGATCGAGTCCACAACGCCGCCGTCAAAATACAGCCCACCGTCCACACGCACCGGCTTACAGTAGCCCGGCACCGCGCAGGAGGCGGTCAGCGCGCTGCAGTCCAGTGGCGATAAATCATCCTTTGTAAAATAGTGCGGACTTGCGGTGTACGCCTCTGCGGCAACAAATTCCGCCTCGTAAGGATATGCGGCAAGCACGTCAAAATCGCATGGGTCGTCCTGAAGTGTCAGTTGGCCGTATATATAATCAAAATTAAAGTAGTTGCCGTGGCGCACAACGTTTCTCAACCCCATGTATTCCGGATTTTTCGGGTGTTCCGCATAAAACCGATAATTGCGCCCGCGCTGTCCGGCAGCAAAGCTGATTACGTTCGCCGCGCCGGCGGACGTGCCAACGCTGTATTCAAACTTCAAGCCCGCATCCAAAAATGCGTCCAAAACGCCCGCGCCATAAATGCCGCGCATTCCGCCGCCTTCAACCACTAGACCCGTTTTCATGTTTCCTCCCAATATACCAAACAGTGCAAGGGCGAGGATGCAGCCTCACCCGCCCCTACGCAATAACGTGAACCTTAATCGTGCAATGGTGTGGCGTTTGCCAATGACGCGCCGCCCCGAACAGCCGTCGCCGCAAACAGCAGAATCTCGCCATCATCCGGCAGGATAAGCGACGCTGTGCCCTCCGGCACAACAAATGTGTGGCTAAAAATATAGCACTGCCGGGCAATCACGTCACCCTTGACATTGTGCATATGTGTGGCGTTCCACGCAAGCGCCGCCTGCTTGACGTGCGCCGTGTCGCCGAGTGCCGGTAAATCCCAAGCCGCAATGCGTTCCGTTGCGGACTGTACCGTCTGCGTGAACGGCACCGCGCCAATCGTAAACGTCGCTTCCTTGTCTGCACCGGTGCCGGCAAGGAATAGCCGCAAAGTCTGCGTGCCTACAGGAACGGTGAGCGCCTGCCCGGCACAGCGCAGTGCCCTAGGCTGTGTGTTGCCCCACACATTGCCGCTGAGTATGGACGAAGGGAAAAGCTCCTCTGGAATCGTCATGCCGCTTATTGCGCCATCTTGCGGAGCAGACTGCGGCGAAGTGACGGGCACGTCGCCCACGAATTCAATGTTAACCGTGTGCGGTGTGTATGCTTTATTTTCCGGCGGGATAAAACGCAGGGCAAAGGTTCTCGGCTCATAATATGCAAGGTCAAACACCAGTTCGCCATTCTCAATCGTGCCGCCATCCAATGGATTATCCGCGTCACGCGGTTCCTCGGACGCCCAAACCTCGCGTGCCGAAACAAGTTCCGCCGCAAACTTAAGCCGCAGCCGGTGGTGGCCCTCCCCCGCAATCTCCTGCACACGGACGATGATCTCGTCGCCATCCTGCGCCTTTTTAATGCAGCGGATAGCCGCCCCGGAATCACTAAGCTGCGCAAAACCCCAAACCGATGGCAACAAGGCAAGCTTCGTATCCTGTGAATAGCGTGGCAAAAGCTCTGTAAACGCCTGCAATGGCTGGTTGAAACACAGCGCGGCACGCTGTGTGCCATTCAAACTCTTGCCCTGATGACCATATACGCCAAACGCGTAAATGTTCCGTCCCAAATCCAGTTCGTGCTGGTGGCTGTCCGGCAGGAACGGCATGCGCGGCGTGTGAATACCCGTCAAGCGCAACGTAGCTTTGTCCGGGTGGTCCCAGCCATACTTGCAGTCGCTGAGAATAGACACACCAAACTCCGGCGTTGAAATATCCGCAAAATTCTGCGCGGGAACCTCGTAAAGCTTCTTTGTGTTCGTGCCGCGCTTGGCAACGCCCACCCCCACATCGTAAGAAGCGAGCTCCGACTGCACCGTAAGCGGAAAGCTTGTCTTGAGTAAGCGGCATCTGCTCTGCCAGTCAATGTCGTTCTCAACGCGCAGCACATCCGAGAGCGCGTCAAGCGTCAATATCTGCGTAAATGTGCTGCCCTCCGCCGTCCGCGTGATTTTAAGCTGCGCGCGCACCGCACCGCTTGCCAAAATCTCCGCCTGCGGGTTTGCGGCATAAGCTACCGGCGCCTTCATCACCTCTTTATAGCACAGCTCCCATGCCGGATAATGCCCGGAACCATAATACTGGTGCAGCCCCATGCGTATCGGCGCATTCAAGAGCTGGCGGCGCACAGTTTTATCAAAAATCTCGCAGATATCGCCGTTCGCGTCAATTTTAATGCGTAAGCGCGAATTTTCAAGTTTATTCTCCGTAGCCACCGGCGCGTTTTCCCCGGCATATGCCTCGCCTGCCGACAGAACATCAAACAATGCAACGCCGTTCGCCGGAACAGCAGCCAAGAAACAGAAACGCAAACTTTCGCCGTCGCGCCCAAGCGCCTGAGACGGCAGCTCCTTGCCTTTGCTGTCTAAAACGCGCACAAAGCTGCCCTCAATATCCAGCGCCGCCGTTACAACCTCCGCGCGGTCGTATGCGGTTGGGTTTGCAACGGTAACGCACTTGCCCTTGATAAAATCATCGTCCATCTGCGCGCGTATCGCGCCTACAGACGCGGTATACAGTTGCGCCAGCTGGTTAAGCGAGAGAGCGTAATCGTTCCAGCTTCGCTGATACACACGCGCAAGTGACGTGCCTGTCAAATCGTCATGGAACTGGTGAGCAATCAAACGCTTCCAAGCGATGTCCAGCACCTCCTGCGGATATTCCTGCGCACCAAGCCATGCGGCCGCGCTGGCAAAGCGCTCCGCAGCGTCAGCAAGCAATTCGCCGCGTTTGTTCCAGCGCTTGCCAATTGTGCGTGACGTGTAACACCCAACACCGTGGTTGGTGGAAATCAGCTCGCCTGTGAACAACGGCAGCGCCGAAAGCCTATCCGGCGCGAGATACTGCACAAAATCGCGGAAAACCTTATCCGCCGGTGATGAAATAACCTCCGGCGACTTCTTATCGTTTTCGGCAAGCTCATTCTGCAGCGCCGCAACGCAAAATTCCTTTGGAGCACCGCCAATGTCGCCCGTGCCATAAAAAAGGTATGTGGCAGGCAAACCGTATCTCTCCATGTTCTCCTTCAGCTTGCGGTTTGCCTTTTTGTGCTTGCGGAATTTCTTTGGTCTGCCAACATAATTCAGCGCATTAAGCGACGCAAAAATCTCCGATCCGTCCACGCCCTGCCAGCGCCCCAAATCAAACGGGATCCCCACAGAGCTTGACCACGTGAGCTTTTGCGTGGTAAAGCCGTTCAGATTTGCATGCGCGGCGATCGTTGGCAGTTGCGTGCCAAAACCAAAGCAATCCGGCAAAAAGATGTCAGTGCTGCGCTTGCCAAAGGTCTTGTCAAAATATCCATTACCGTAAAGGATGTTGCGAAACATCGCCTCAGCAGATGGAATATTCACGTCGCCATTCTCGTAGCTTGAGCCTGTGACGTTCCACTTGCCGGCCTTAACGTATTCGCGCAGTTTTTCAAAAAGCTTCGGGTAATACTCCTCCATAAGCTCGTAGCGATAGCTTCCCTCAAAGCTGAAAACATAGTCCGGATACTTCTCAAAAAACGCAAAGTTATCCCGCAAGGTATTCAAGATATACTCGCGTATCGTGGTTTCAAAGTCCCAGTTCCAAACGGTGTCCAGATGTGCTGTGGCCACAGCGTAAATGGCCGGCTTTGTCAACGGGGTGGACATACCAAACATCCTTTCGGTTTGCGGTAATAATCAGTGCTTATCCCTCAAACGTTATTTTAGCAGATATTGATGAAAAATGGAAGGGTTTTTTCTAAAGTTGTTGCAAAATGTGCCCCGCTTAAATCAATTTTTGCCGCTGCCCCCACAAACCGCAGTAACATTGCCGCAAAATTTGCAATCTTTCCCGCCCTGGTGTATAATATTAAATTAGACTTTAAATATTTTGGAGGCACAATGACCCTTACCGGGCTTGATCTGCAGGGCTTCAAGTCCTTTCCGGACCGCACCAGTCTGCGGTTTGGGGAGGGCATTACGGGCGTCGTTGGACCGAATGGCTCAGGCAAAAGCAATATTGCCGATGCGGTGCGCTGGGTGCTCGGCGAGCAGTCGAGCAAATCGCTGCGCGGCGCAAAGATGGAGGACGTCATTTTCAGCGGGACCGACGCACGGCGCGCGCAAGGCTTTGCGCAAGTCACCCTGCGGCTGGATAATCGCTCACGCGCTTTGCCCCGCGACGAGGACGAGGTCAGCGTAACGCGCAAATATTACCGCTCCGGCGAGAGCGAATATATGCTCGGCAACGAAACCGTGCGCCTAAAGGATATCCACGAGTTGTTTATGGATACCGGGCTTGGGCGCGGCGGGTACTCGATGGTCAGCCAAGGGCGTGTTGCGGATTTGGTTTCCTCGCGCAGCCGTGAGCGGCGTGATATGCTGGAGGAAGCGGCTGGGATTTCTCACTTCCGTTCTCGGCGTCAGGATGCGGAACGCCGCCTTGCCCAGACCGAAGAAAACCTTGTCCGTCTGCGTGATATCCTCGCTGAGCTGGAAGCGCGCGTGGGACCGCTCAAAGCGCAAAGCGAAAAAGCAAAGCAATATCTTGCGTTGGCGGAGAAGAAAAAATCATTGGAGATCACACTCTGGCTGTTTGCCATAGACAAAAACCGTGCCAAACTCAAAGAGCAGGAGCACAAGCTGCACCTTGCCAAACTGCAATATGCTGATCTTGAAAAAGATCTGACCGCCCTCGCAGCACAGATTGAAGGCACGTTGGGCGAAACACAGAACATCACCGCGCGGATTGAGCACCTGCAATCCGGCTCAGCACGGCGCGAGGAAGAGGCGCTTGGGCTGGAAGCACAGGTGTCCGTTGCGGAAAACTCCATCGCCCACCACGAATCGGCCATCGCCCGCCTTGAGCAGGACAAGGAAAGCGCGTCCGCCACTTTGACGGAGCTTGCCAAGCAATCCTCCGCCCTGGAGGCTGCAATATCATCGCTCAATCAAACCCTTAACACCGGCGCCAAAGAGCTTGCGACCCTCACGGAAAATACGGAGGAATTGCGCCGTGCCCGCGAGGCGCTTTTTAATCAGGATAAAGAATTGGCGGACGCACTGTCGACCGAGCAAGAAAAAGCACATGCGCTGGATTTGGAGCGTTCCCGCGTACTCTCCGCAGGCGATGAAATCCGTGAGCGCCTGGCATTGCTGGAGTCCGACTCCGGCGAACGCGAAAGGCGTGTTCAAGAGTTAACGCGGGAAGAAGCCGCTGCCTTAAAATCTCTCATTCAAGCACGCGAGACCGCCCAAAACTGCGGCAACGCTATCGCCGGGCATGAAATGCTGCTGGAAAGCAAGCAAAAAAAGGCGGAGAAAATCCGGTCAGATTTGGATACCCTCGCGCAGGAAGCACATAAAAAGCAGGCCCGCCTACGCCTGTTAGAAGAGCTTGAGCGCAACATGGAGGGCTACGGCGGTGCAGTGCGCACTGTGCTGCAAGAGGGTAAACGCGGCACGCTGCGCGGCGTTCACGGCACGCTCAGCCAGTTAATCAGCGTAGAGGAGCGCTACACCCTTGCCATCGAAACCGCATTGGGTGCGGCCATGCAATTCGTTGTGCTGGACACCGATGAGGACGCCAAACGCGCCGTGCGGCTTCTGCAAGATAAACGCGCGGGGCGCGCGACGTTTCTTCCGCTTAACACCATCCGCGGCCGTGAATTGAATGAGCGCGGCCTGCAGGACGCACCCGGCTACATCGCCTATGCGCATGAACTCACGCAGTCAGACGCGCAGTACCGCGAGGTTCTTTCGGCACAGTTAGCACGAACCGTCGTCTGTGACACCATAGAAAACGCGCTTGCTATGGCGCGCAGGTTCAGCCACCGCTTCCGCATCGTTACGCTGGACGGTCAGGTTCTCAACGCCGGCGGCAGTATCACCGGCGGATCCAAAATACAGGGCGCAGGCTTTTTGACGCGTCAAGTGGAAATCAGCACCTTACAGCGCGAGTTAAGGTCCGGCGAACAAGCTCTTGCCGGCGAACAAGCAAAATATCATGCCGCGCAGGCGGAAGCCGCTGCCGCTGCCGCCTCACTGGACGGCGCAAAGGCAGAATGGCAGAATGCCACGGAGGAGCAAATCCGCCGGGAAAGCGCGCACCACCTGATCTCCGAACGCCTGCAAAGCGCAAAGGACGCGCGCGACGACATGGAGAAAGAGCGCGAATCCGCCAATGCACGCCTTGCTGACTTAAAGTCCGAGGAAGCCGCCATAGCTGAAAAGTTGGCCGAGCTTGAGAAAATCGCCGCCGAGTTGACCGTTAAACGCCATGCACTGGACTCCGGGCGCGAGGATGCACTGGACAAGCTTGAAGATGCGGCGCACACCGAACAGGCATTGCGTCTGCGCCTTGCGGAAGGACACAAGGATATCGCCGCCAAAGGCGATGCGTTGGAGCAGCTGCGCCAACGTGAGCAGTCACACAGCAAACGCACCGGCAATCTGGATGCTGAAATTGTCAGTATCGCCGAGTCTATAGCGGCGGCGCACACCGCAATTGCAACACTCAAAGGGCAAATCAACACGCTCCGCAGCGACAGCGGCGGCAACAAGGAAGAAATCTCCGCCCTGCTTGAGGAGCGTTCCGGCAAGGAAGCTGAGGGTGTCCGCCTACGGACAAAAGAGCGCGAGCTAACCGCCGCGCGCGAAGGCTTTAGCGGCGAGGTTGCTCGCTTGGAGGAACGCCGCACCGGTCTGCTGAACACAGTCAACGAAACACAGAACAAGCTCTTTGACGAATACCAGCTCACCGAACGTGAGGCGCAAAGGCTCGACTTGCCTCTTGGCGATTCTGCCAACGCGCAAAAAACGCTGGACGCCGTCAAGCAAAAAATTCGCTCGCTTGGCAACGTAAATCTCTCGGCTGTTGAGGAATACAAGGAAGTCAGCGAACGCTACGAATTCATGACAAGCCAGTGCGCCGACGTGGAGGAATCGCGTCAAGAGCTGGGGCGGCTCATACGCGAACTGACCGGCAAAATGAGCGAACGCTTCCGTGAGCAATTTGCCAAAGTGCAGTCAGCGTTCGCGGAAACCTTCGGCGAGTTGTTCGGCGGCGGCAAGGCCGAGCTTGCACTGGACGACCCGCTCGATCCACTTGAGTGCGACGTGTTACTGCGCGTCCAGCCGCCGGGCAAAAACGTGCAGAACATCGACCTGCTCTCCGGTGGTGAAAAGGGTTTAGCGGCAATCGCGCTGCTGTTTGCAATTTTAAAAATAAATCCGGCGCCGTTCTGCATTTTTGATGAGGTTGAAGCAGCGCTTGACGACGTGAATGTTGTCCGCTATGCCAAATACGTGCGGCGGATGTGCAAATCCACACAGTTTATTCTCATCACGCACAGGCGTGGAACAATGGAGGAAGCGGACGTGCTCTATGGTGTCACCATGCAGGAGGAAGGCATTTCCAAACTGCTGGAGATGCACACAACAGAGTTGGCAAAAGAGTTAGGTCTAGAGTAATTCGCCATCGTGCAGACAAAAATTGGTAAGCTTTTAATCATGATTAAAGGAGTATCCATCATGAAAAAATCCATCTCTACCAACACACTCCTGATCGGCGGCTTTATCGGGCTTGCCATCCTTGTCAACGACGGTAACTTCCCGGGCGATTATGAGTAGAGCACCATTTTCCTCATCATCACGATTGTTGGGCTGACCGGCAGTTTTATTCCTGCGCTGATTCCCGATGAGAAAAAATAAAAGCAGCAATTGATGATCAACGCATTTTGTGGTACAGAATATCCGCGGTACCCGCCTTATCCAAACGCATACAAAACTCATAAGGAGACACATGATGAAAAGAACAATCTTTGGCCCGGCACTAATGCCGGGTGGGATAATCAGTATGCTTTTCTTAATCGTTGCATGAATCGGAGCTTTAATATGCGTCTTGCCCCAAAAAAATATGGATGAGCTTCTAAGCCGGCTGCAAAACAACCGAGAACAACACAAAACAAACCGAGGAGAAATCATTTTGAACCAGAACCTGCGCAACATCGCCATCATTGCCCACGTTGACCACGGCAAAACAACGCTCGTAGACAAAATGCTTAGCCAAAGCGGCATTTTTCGCGTTAACGAAAACGTCCGTGAACGTGTCATGGACTCAAACGACCTTGAGCGCGAACGCGGCATTACAATCCTCTCCAAAAATACTGCCGTACGCTATGGCGATGTAAAAATCAACATTGTGGATACTCCCGGCCACGCCGACTTTGGCGGCGAGGTCGAGCGCATTCTGATGATGGTTGACGGTGTGTTACTGCTGGTTGACGCATTCGAGGGCTGCATGCCGCAAACGCGCTTCGTCCTAAAAAAAGCGTTGGGCTTGCAGAAAAAGGTGCTCGTCGTCATTAATAAAATAGACCGCCCTAACGCCCGCCCAGCAGAAGTGCTGGACGAGGTTCTGGAGTTGTTCATTGACCTTGGCGCAGACGACGAACAACTGGATTTTCCGGTCGTTTACGCCTCCGCACGCGAGGGCTACACCAGCCTTGACCCTGTCGTGCGTGACGGCGATATCCGTCCCCTGCTGGACGCAATCATTGAGCACATGCCGCCGCCCGCAAACAACACGGAGGGTACAGCGCAGTTACTTGTCTCTTCGCTGGAATATGACGACTATGTTGGCAGAATTGGTATCGGCCGCGTGGAGCGTGGCACCGTTAAACGCGGACAAGCATTCACGCTTTGCCGCGGCGACGGCACACAATCCAATGTTAAATTATCACGGCTCTATACCTTCGAGGGCCTTCGCCGCGAGGAAACTGAGGATGCCGCCGCCGGCGAACTGGTTTGCATCGCGGGTATTGAGAATATCGGCATCGGCGAAACCCTCTGCGACCCGGAATGCGTTGAGCCGCTGCCTTTTGTCAATATCGACGAGCCGACCATTGCCATGAATTTTGTGGTCAATAACAGCCCGTTTGCCGGGCGCGAAGGCAAGTTTGTCACCAGCCGCAATATCCGTGACAGGCTGTTTAAAGAGGTGGAAACCAACGTCAGCATGCGCGTGGAGGAAACCGACAGCACCGACACCTTCAAGGTCAGCGGCCGTGGCGAGCTTCACCTCTCCATACTCATTGAAACCATGCGCCGCCAAGGCTACGAGTTTGCCGTCAGCCGTCCGCGCGTTATCTATAAGGAAGATCATGGCGTACATCTCGAGCCAATTGAGTTGCTGATTGTCGAAGTCCCTGAGGAATATACCGGCGTCGTTATCGAAAAGCTCAGCCAGCGCAAAGCAGAACTTGAGGACATGAGCCCGCGTGACGGCGGCAGCACGCACCTTGAGTTCCGCATTCCTTCGCGCGGATTGATTGGCTACCGCAGTGAGTTTCTGACAGACACCAACGGCAATGGCATTATGAACCAGATTTTTCACGGCTACGAGCCATACAAGGGCGATATCCGCTCACGTGAGCACGGCAGTATCGTCGCACACGAAACAGGTACCGCTACAGCATATGGCCTGTTCAATACGCAAACGCGCGGACGGCTGTTTATTGCTGCCGGAACCGAAGTCTACGAAGGTATGATCGTTGGTGAGAACGCCAAGGACGAGGACCTTGTCTGCAATGTCTGTAAGCTCAAGCACCTGACCAATACCCGCGCTTCCGGCTCCGACGACGCGCTGCGCCTGACCCCGCCTTCTATCCTCAGCCTTGAGCAAAGCATGGAGTTCCTCGGCGACGATGAACTGCTGGAGGTCACGCCGCAAAATCTGCGCCTGCGCAAAAAATACCTGACCAAAGAGCAACGGGTAAAGGCGGCAAACCGAGGGATGTAACAGCAACATATTTTACCCGGCGTGCGCAAAACCACCAGGTCAAGAGCTATCACTTTAATTTCACCTCGCATACCTTTCCGCACAGGCAATTGATTTTTTTCGCTCATCAGTGTATAATACGCACTTGCAGGGAGCTTTTCAAATCTACCGCAAGCCCCTCCCATTCACATCATAAATAATTAGTCAAATCAGGAGTAAAATCATGCAATACCGTTTTGATACACCTCCCGAAAATCCAAGCAAGCCATCCACGCCGGCCAAGCGACCGGCCGCAAAAAAAGTCCGTAAGACCCGTAAAAAGCACCCGTTTCTAAAAGTGCTGTTTTATTTGTTTTCCATTGGGCTGATAGCCTCGTTGTTCATCGGGACCTATGTGGTAATCCACGCGGTACAGTTTGTCGGCGGCGAAAAAGCGATTGTGCTTGAAGACTACAAATTCCAGCAGGCCAAAACCACAATCATTTATGCCTATAAGGACGCCTCAAAAAAACAGACTGTGGAGGTTGCGCGCCTTCATGGTGAGGAAAACCGCATCTGGGTGCCGCTCTCCAGCGTCCCGGATGACCTTAAAAATGCCTTCATCGCACTTGAAGACAAGCGCTTTTACGATCACCACGGGGTTGATTGGATTCGTACAATCGGTTCCGCTACCAAATACAAAATGAGCCAAGGCGGCTCTACACTTACACAGCAGCTCATCAAAAACCTGACCAACGAAAAAGATGTCACCATTATCCGTAAGCTCAATGAAATTCTCACAGCACTTAACTTGGAGCGTCACTACAGCAAAAATGACGTACTTGAAACCTACCTCAATACCGCTTACATGGGTAATGGCTGTTATGGTATCCAAACTGCCAGTGAAACCTACTTTGGCAAAAATGTCGGTGAACTGGACCTTGCCGAATGCGCCGTGCTGGCCACAATTACAAATGAGCCCACCACATATGACCCGCTCCTCAACCCCAACAATACGAAGACACGCCAAGAGCTTTGCCTTAAACAAATGTTGGAGCAGGGAAAAATCTCTCAGGAACAATATGACAAGGCAATTAAAGAAAAGCTGATTTACACCAACAGCAAGGACTATAAGCCCAAAACCTCAACCTCCGCGCCCATAACCGGGCGTGAGCAAATCACAAGCAGCTTTGTGGACTATGTCATCGACCAAGTTATTAGCGACTTGAAGAAAGAACACAATTATACCAGCAGTCAAGCGTTCAATGCCCTCTATTACAAAGGCTTAAAAATATACACCACTATGAATGTCGAGGCGCAAAAGGCCGCCGAGGAAGTCTTTCTCAACAAAACCGGCGTACCCGCAGTCGATGCCAAACAGGGCGTGCAAGCATCCATGACTATGATGGACTATGAAGGGCATATTGTCGCAATGGTCGGCCAACTCGGCAAAAAGACCGGCTCCCGCTCGCTCAACCGCGCAACAACGCTCCGTAATCCAGGCTCCACCTTCAAGCCGCTGGCAACCTACACCCCCGCCATTGAGAATAATCTCGTTTATTGGTCTAAGCTCTATCTTGACCAAAATCTCGTCCTGCAAGATGGCTCAAAATTCCCGCACAATTATAACGGACGTTACGGCTCCGGAAAATATGTTACCGTGCAGTATGCCTTGCGGGAATCACTCAATACCGTTCCCGCACGCATCATCATGTATGACTTGGGTATGGAAAAATCCTTTAACTGGCTTACGCAAAACCTGCACTTTACCACCCTGACAGAAACTAACCGTTATTCACTTTCCTCACTTGCAATCGGCGGCGGCGCGGACGTAAGCACAGTCGAGATGTGCGCCGCTTATGCCACCATTGGCAATTCGGGCAAGTATTATCGGCCGTATTGCTACTATAAAGTGGTGCAAACCAAGGAGGACGAGGATATAATCCTCCTGCAAAACAAATCTGAAGCCGAACAGGCAATGAAGCCGGAAACTGCCGAGCTTACCCGCCGCATTCTGCAAACGATCAACCGCGGCCCGTATAAACTCAACAGCACCCTTGCCAAAAATCTGTCCTACATGAAGACCGGCACCACCGACGGCCATAAGGACCGCTGGTTCGCGCTCGGCTTCCCGCAGTATATCGCCGTGTCGTGGTACGGTTACGATAAGCAAAAAACCACTTACGATAACCATGTCTACAATCCCGCCGGCTACTTGAGCTTCCAAACCTTCAATAAAATTGCGTCAACCCTACCCAAGACGGAGTTCAAAAATACAGGCAATCTCGTCCAAAAAGCGTATTGCACACAAACCGGACTGCTTGCCTCCTCTTCCTGCCCAAACAAGGGTACCGGATGGTATATCAAAAGCAACTTGCCGGGCACCTGCACTGCCCACAACAAAAGCCTTGTTGATACAATCGTAGATGCAATAACCAATTAATTGTTGCGAGGACTGATGCGTCTTGCCAAGCAATAATCATCAGCTTTTAGTTGCCAATTGCCGCTTAATTGACCCCTTGCAGGGCTGGGATTTTGTCGGCTCACTGCTGATTACCGATGGCATAATTGCCACGCTCAACCCGCCTGACAACACAATTCCCGATATCGTAATTGATGGCGCCGAGCTTGTTTGCGCACCCGGGCTTGTTGACTTGCACGTCCACCTGCGCGACCCGGGCCAAACACACAAGGAAGACGTCGCTAGCGGAGCCACAGCCGCAGCCGCGGGTGGCGTGACAACCATAGTCGCGATGCCGAACACAAACCCGGTCATCGACTGCCCTAAAGCCCTCGCAATCACAGCACAGGCGCGTGCCAATGCCCCTGTGCGTGTCTTGCAGGCGGCAGCGGTTTCCCGCGGCCTTGGCACTGCTGAGCCGGTGGATTTTGATGCGCTTTCCCAATCCGGTGCGGCGGCTTTTAGCGACGACGGCGTGCCTTTCGCCAATGAGCATATCACCGAACAAGCGTTGCTCGCGGCCAAACGCCTCGGCCTGCCCCTGCTCGCGCACTGTGAGGATAAAACGCTCGCGGGCAATGGCCTCATCAACGAAGGTGCCATATCGCGTGCGCTTGGCGTGCCTGGCCTCTCCGCTGAGTCCGAAATCTGTGGCGTTGAGCGCGAAATTCGCTGTGCCGCCAAGGTCAATGCCCCGGTGCATATCTGCCATGTGAGCACACGCGGAGCGGTTGAGCTTATCCGCAAAGCCAAAGCCGCCGGGGTTCACGTCACAGCAGAAACTGCTCCGCATTATTTTGCGCTCACGGAGGAACTGCTCCGCGCACGCGACGCTGATTACCGCATGAATCCCCCGCTGCGCACCGAGGACGACCGTCAGGCCATCCTTGAATCCCTCGCGGACGGTACGCTAGACTGCATTGCAACCGACCACGCGCCGCACACGCTAGAGGAAAAATCCGACTTTTTGACCGCGCCAAACGGCGTGCTGGGACTGGAAACAAGTCTCGCTGCCGGCATAACATATCTGGTCAATACCGGTGTGCTTACCCTCCCTCAGTTGATTGAACGCATGAGTACCGCACCCGCCAAAATCATCCAAACAGGCGTTGGCACTCTCAAAATCGGCGCTCCGGCGGATCTCGTCATATTTGACCCGAACCGCCAATGGCAGGTTGAACCCCAAAAGCTGCACAGCAAGTCCCGCAACAGTGCTTTCAAGGGCTTGACGCTGACGGGCAAAGTCTGCTATACTATATGCAACGGCAAAGCCGTATTCAAAAATTAGGGCGTTTGCGTAGTTTCAATACGACCCAAGAGGAGAGCAACATGTTTTGTCCAAATTGTGGCACCCAAGCCGAAGCCGGCAGTATCTGCCCCAACTGTGGAGTTTATGTCCCCGGCCAAACGGGCGCGCCACAGGCAACGCCGCCACCCATGCCATATCAGCAACCATACGGCCAGCAACCTTTTGGCGCACAGCCCGGATATGGCGCTCTGCCACCGGTTGACGACCAGCCTAACGTTGGTCTTAATCTGCTTGTTGGGTTCCTCGGTTGTCTCTCACCTATTTGCGGTATTGTTGGTTTGATTATCTATTTGACGGGCAAAGATAATACGCCCAATAAGGCAAAAGCCATTGGCAAAGCAACGCTTATTGGCGTTATTGTTGGTTTTGCATTAAACATTGTGCTTGGTATTGCACTTGCTGCAACAGGTGGTTTGGCAGCATTTTTTGCCGATAATTCTGATATTTTCGGCGATGATTTTTACAATCAGTTCCAGAATTCGCTCGCCCTACTTACCACCTTAAAATGACAATTTCCAGCCAGCCGACTAAAACAACACGCACGTGGGATAAAATCCTGCGTGCGCTGTTTTGGTGTCATCGTATTCCTGAACGTTCCTTTTTCTTTCGCGGCAAGCAGTTCCCGCTCTGTGCTCGGTGTACTGGTATTGCCGTTGGCTACATTCTCGGCATTGCATCGCTGGTTATTTGGCGCAAAATGCCACTTTGGGCAATTGCAATATGTATCTTACCAATGATCATAGATGGCTTGCTCCAAAATATTTGGCACATAATGAGCACAAATCCTCGCCGCTTTATAACGGGAATTGTTTTTGGTATTGCCGAATTACATGCTTTATTATGGATTGAACTTGGTCTCTTTTGGGCAACTTGGAAATTGATTTTTGTACTAAAAAGCTGGTTATAAGCAATCACTCCAGCACATTGTGCACCCAATTGCCGTTTTCCTCCATGATCACCTTGCCTTCCGGACTCAAAGTCGTCAGCGTGCCTTTACCATGACGCTGACCCGCCTCAAACGCGCCGTCATAACGCCAAACATCCTTGCCGTCTTCCTTGTGTATATAAACGCCCTGCCCATTTGCCAGCCCATCCTTGAACGGACCATCATAGCTTGAACTATCTTTAAGCGTGAGCCTCCCCTTGAGCAATTCACCGTTCTTGAAAGTGCCGGTAAAGCTCCACCCAGCCTTGCTGTGGTAAGCGCCTTCGCCCGTAATATCCCCCACGCGGAACGTACCTTTGTAAACACTGCCATCCTTTGTGGTAAAGGTTCCCTCTCCACTTGGTCTGCCCTCGGCAAAGCCGCCGTCATAAACAAAGTTGTTCGCCGAGGAATACTGCCCGCGAATTTCCATAGTTCCTGCACTGAACACACCCATATATTTGTCGCCGCCGGGAAGCGTAAGCCTGCCCTGCCCGTCGTATTTACCCTTTAACACGGTGCCGCTGTAACTGCCGCCGGCAGGGTCGTCATATCCCGCAACCTCGCGCGGATAGTCAGTAAACACACCCAAAGCGTAAAGCGCAAGGGATAAAAGCGCCGCAAGAATCGGTGCCGGCGCAAAGATTTTTTTTAGAACGTTGTTCTCCATTTTTATTCTCCTCGCAGAGACACACGGCCCCCTGTTGCCTAATTGATTTTTGGAAACTACGAAACCGGTTTGCTCTGCACCGTATCCAGCGCAGTGGTGATTACCTTTACATATGCCCTGCGCGAATCACCGTCCTTTAGGTGAATGTTGTCAGCCGTCAGTAAATTCTTGTGAGACTCGGCATATGCGCCCCAGTCCGCCACAACCACAAAGTCATAATCATCCGGCACCGTGCGTAAATATTCCGCAAACTTTTTTATGCCCGCTAACGTACCGCCCGTGCCGCCATAGCCCGTAATCAACACAACATGATAACCCTTTCCCTTCAGATTATCAAGAATCTCGCGCAAATCGCTCGCGCTTGCCGGAACAATATTGGTGGAAAGCCCCAGCACAAAGTTTTTGCCCAACTTGCCCTCCGCAAGGTAGTTATCCACCACCGAGATGCCCTTACGCATGTTACGGGACACCACAGCATCTACCGTTACGCCGACAATTGTGCTGCGCAAAGTGGTCGCCGCACCCAACATGACTGAGTCGCCGATCATGGTCACGCCGCCAGAGTATTTTTTCTGGTCCGGCGCAGTTGGGTTATACGTTGACGGTCCATTAGGCTTTTGTACGGCGTATTCGTATGAATCTACCGGAGAACCCTTGAGTTTTTCAAACTGGTCGTTAACCTGCTGAAAATATTCAGCGTCCAGCAAACGGCGTTCCTTCGTCAATTCCCGCTCCAAGCTGGTGATTTGTGGCGCCGTAGCCAACGCTGTCCCGGAGGATGCAAGCAAAATCAACACCGCCAGTACCGCCGCAATTGCACGTTTGTTCACAGGCTTGCGCTCAAGGTAGTCGGTATATTCCATCGTTTCTGCTTTTTTCTTTTTCCCGGAGCGGAATTTGTTTTCCACAAGCCGGAAGGATATCTCTGCAAGCGGCATCGTGAAAATCAGCGTCGCCAGCGGCGCAGCCCATACCACCGCATCATTGCGCAAGTCCTGGAATAATTGCTGGAAGATAATCAGCAACGGCCAATGGTAAAGGTAAATGCCAAAGCTGCGTGTCCCCAGCCACACAAGTATCTTCAGCTCACGCAGTGGCTTTGTCTCCTGTAACAGTCGTACCGCAATAATCATCAGGCAAACAATGACCGACGATAGCAATAGTCCCCATGAATAGGTCTTGGCATCACTGAAACTGAGGCACAACGATGACAGCAAGCGCCCCCAACCATGCGTTTGGGCTTCTTCGCTAAGCTGTGGGCGCAGCGACATTGCCGTAAGCGCCGCCGTTCCCAGCGCCAGCACACCTATGCAAAGCGCACGGAACCTGCGACCGGCGGCAACCTTTTCCCACACCGGTTTTGTCCGGTAGCCAAAATGCAGTGCCGTCAGCGCACCCAACATAATCGGGAAGAAGTGCGCGTGTGTAGCAAAATATCCCGCAGACGGATCTTCACCACCCGCAACGCCGCGCGTCATCATACGCATCAGCAAATAGCTCCCGCCCGCCAGCAGCATCGCAAGCCATGTCAATATTCGCCGAGCGTGGAAGAGCGCGCTGCCCGGCTCTTTTTTGCGCAGGCAGAAAAACACAATCGCAATCACCGCCGCCCAAATCAAGTAAAAATGCATCTCAACCGAAAGCGTCCATGTGTGAACAAACATGTGCGGCAACTGCGCGTCCTCGTAAGATTTACCGCCGGAAATCTCGAAGTAGTTTGTTACAAAGCCCAGTACCGCAGCGGCTTGACGGCGGATCCCTACGCGAAAATCTGATGAAATCAGCAGCGACGCTGAAAGCGATACACCCAGCATTCCCGCCATTGCAGGAAGAAGACGACGCACACGCCTGCGATAAAAATCCACCAATGCAATGTGGTGTTTGTTCCGGAATTCCTGTATCAGCAACGCTGTAATCAGATAGCCGGAAAAGGCAAAAAAGATATCCACACCCAAAAAGCCACCCGGAAAATAAACCGGAAATAAATGGTACATCAGCACCAATATAACGCCCAAAGCGCGCAACGAATCAAGCCCTTGAATTTGCTTTGATTTCAACATACTTTTATCCCTTCAGAGACAATCGCCAGCCGCCTCTGTAACAATTAATTTCAATGAATCGCTTCAAATCTTGCAATGCCACGCATGCCGGCATATTCCCGGGCAGCTTCCGGCGTTTCCTGTAACGCGAATTCTGCAATCAAACCTTCCTCAGTCAGCCCGCGTACACGATCGAGCGCTTCAAGCTCATGTCCAAATCCGGCATAAACCAGTACATCCGGCACAAATGTTTTTTGCGGCTTGATCAGCTTCGCCAACGCGCCAAGCTCCACGCCCATACCAATCGCCGGCAAATCCTTGCCGTACTCGCGCAAAAGCCCATCGTATCGCCCACCGCTGAGCGCCACATGTCCGCAGCCTTCCAAGTAACCGCGAAAGACCAGACCTGTATAGTAGCTTCCCCAACTGTTTGGCGATAAATCCAGTGAGATTTTCGCCCCATGCGCGGTGCTTTTTAATAGCTCATATATCTGCCGCAAATAATTCAAAGCCTCGCGTGCCGCCGCTGTTGGAACTAGCCGATCCGCGCGCTCCAGCACCTCCGCCCCACCGAACAACTCCGGCAAAGTACGAACCGCTTCACGCGCATCCGGATACTCAATCGTGTCGAGCAGGTCACCCAAAGCGGCAAAATCCTTGGCCGCAATCAGCTCATGAATCGCGTCATGCGTGTCCGCCGGGATTTTAAAATAGTCGGTCAAAGCAGCAAAAAATCCAGCGTGACCTATCTCTAGCCTAAAGTCCGCCACGCCGCAGCGTTCAAGCAGCTCCACGCTTGTCATCAAAACTTCCAAGTCCGCCGGCAACCCCGCCGCACCAATCAGCTCCAGACCGCCTTGCATGGTTTCGTCTTGCTCGCCGGCATAGCGCAGGCTGCGGCGAAAAACGCTCTGACAGTAGTAAAGCCGCAACGGATAACCCGCATCCCTAAGGCGTGTCGCGGCAATACGCGCTATCGGCAAGGTACTGTCCGGCCGCAAAACGAGTATACGCCCCTGTGCGTCAAACAGACTGTATAAGCTCTCAAGTGGTCGTGGCCTTCCTGCACCATCCGGACGGAAAACATCGAAAAATTCCAGCGTTGGCGTAATAACCTTGTGATACCCGCGTGAGGTCAGCAGGCGGCCCAACAGTTTTTCCGCCTGACGTAAAGCCCTGCATTCTCCGAAAAGCAGATCGCGCGTACCCTCAGGAGTACACCCAGCATATGGTTTCATGTTATGTTTTCCCCCGTAATCAGGCGATTCATGTTATACGCAAACAGCACAGTTTGAATCTTGTACATTTTACCACAATCATCTGCTAAGTGCAAGCTTTTCCTCATGTCTTAAATGTTAATTGTTCAATATACGTTTCCAAGATAATCAACATCGTTGCATAACCTGCAGTGTCTATTATATTTTTTCTGTTAATTGAGTTGTGGCAATTGCTTTTTAATAGCAATTGTGATATAATGCTAAACTTGAAGATTTGTTTATTCTGGTGCAAAAGGAGCAAGGCAATGCGTGCATTTTTCAAGAAAAACCTGACGGTGCCGAACATCATCTGCGTTGCACGGATTTTACTGTTGGTTCCGTTTGTTTTGCTGTATATACATAAGCATTTTGCCGCCGCTCTCTTGCTTTTAGTTCTCTCCGGACTCTCAGATACTCTCGACGGCACTCTTGCCCGCAGGCTTAACCAGGTAACCGAGCTCGGTAAAATACTTGACCCCGTCGCCGATAAGCTCACGCAAATCACGCTTGCCATTGTCCTGCTGGTTCAGTTTCTGCACGCCCGGACGCCGCTCCTGCATACGTATTCATGGGTGTTCATTGTGTTTTTGGGAAAGGAGGCATTTATGCTCGCCGGCGGCGGGGCAATGCTTCTGCTAAAAATGCGCCCGCAGGCTGCGGAGGTTTTCGGTAAGGTCGCCACAGTAACCTTTTATGTTGTAATGAGTCTCCTGCTCGGTTTTGCGCCCGAAATCGGCGCAATTGCCCTGCGCTTCCCCGCACTGACACTGTCCGAGCCGGTCGTGCTCATCCTCGTAGGGCTAAGCGCCCTGCTGACCATCGTTGCCTTCCTCAGCTATGTACCCGGTATTATCAAAGAAGTCAAGCGCGGCTTTTCTGAACGCTCCGCAACGCAGAAGTGATTTTGCGCAAGCTTTTTTCTTGGTAACAATATGCGCATAAAAAACCGCACAACCTACTAATAAAAGACATCAAATCGAAACAGCCGAAAGGAATTATAAAAATGCTCTGCTCCCAATGCCAAAAACGCCCCGCTCAGGTTACAATTGGTCAAACCGACCAGGACGGCAACTCCGTCCAGCAAAGCCTGTGCATTCCCTGTGCCATGAAACTAAATCTTGGTCCCGTGACCGAAATGCTCAAAAACATGGGCGTACCTGAGGAGGAACTTGAAGGCTCGGATGAAATAATGGAAAACCTACTTGATAATATAGACATGGAGGGCTTCACTCCGCCCAACTTCACGCAAATGCCCATGTTCGGTATGTTTGGCCAGTCGCCAAACCAGAATGCCCTTCCCGTGCAATCTCCCAAGGGCGGCGAGGACACACAGCCTGATAAAAAACAAAAAAAAGAAAAGCGTAAAAGCAAGCCGGAGAAAGAGCCGCGTAAATATCTGGGCAAATTTTGCACAGATTTGACAGCCCGGGCACGTGATGGTAAAATTGACCAAATTATCGGACGGGAGCGTGAAATCTCCCGCGCTGTGCAGATTCTCTGCCGCCGTACAAAAAACAATCCTTGTCTCATCGGTGAGCCGGGTGTTGGTAAAACCGCTATCGCCGAAGGACTTGCGTTGCGTATTGCGTCCGGCGAAGTCCCGGCAAAGCTTGCGCAAAAGGAGATCCAACTGCTGGATTTGACCGCGCTAGTCGCCGGCACCAGCTACCGCGGACAGTTTGAGGCGCGTATGCGCGGCTTGCTTGAGGAAGTCAAACGCGAGGGCAGCATCATTCTCTTTATCGACGAAGTGCACAATCTCGTCGGCGCCGGCGGCGCGGAGGATGCGATGAATGCCGCGAATATCCTCAAGCCCGCTCTTTCCCGCGGGGAGATTCAAATTATCGGCGCAACTACCTTTAATGAATACCGCAAACATATCGAAAAAGACAGTGCGCTTGAGCGCCGTCTCCAGCCTGTCAAAGTGGAGGAACCAAGTCTCGCCGATGCCTGCGAAATGCTGCTCGGTATAAAAAGCTATTATGAAAATTATCACCGCGTGCGCATTTCAGATTCGCTGGTGCGTCAGGCGGTAACGCTCAGCGAACGTTATATCAACGACCGGTTTCTGCCCGATAAGGCCATCGATATTCTCGACGAAGCCTGCACCGCCTGCAATCTGCGCAATCCGGCCATCAGCACGCTGGAGGGTGCTGAGGAAAACATTGCTTCGCTAAATGAACGCATAGCAGCGCTGGAAGCAGACGATGAGATTGACTATGAAGAAGTCGCCAAGCTTAAAGTCGAGTTGTCGCGCGCAGAAGAAAATCTACCCATACTGCGCGAAAAGGCGCAAGATAACCGCGTTACTCAGGATGACTTGGCGCACGCAATCCAGCTCTGGACAGGTATTCCCGCTCAAAAAATACTTGAGAGCGACCTACGCCGTCTCAGCGAGCTTGAGGAACATCTGAAGGCAAAGCTCATCGGTCAGGATGAAGCCGTGGAGCTGGTTTCGGCAGCTGTCAGGCGCGGCAGAGTACAAATCTCCGCCCGGCGCAGACCTGCAAGCTTTATTCTCGTCGGCCCCACAGGGGTTGGAAAAACGGAGCTTGTCAAGCTGCTGGCAAGAGAGCTTTTCGATACACCCGAAACGCTTATCCGCCTTGACATGAGTGAGTTTATGGAAAAGCATGCAGTTTCGCGGATTATCGGCTCGCCTCCCGGTTACGTGGGATACGATGAAGCCGGTCAGTTAACTGAAAAAGTGCGCCGCAAGCCATATTCAATCCTGCTGTTTGACGAAATTGAAAAAGCGCATCCGGATGTGATGAACATCCTCCTGCAAATACTTGACGAAGGCAAAATAACCGACGCGCACGGTCGTACAGTCGATTTTAGCAACACCGTCATTGTCATGACCTCCAATGCCGGAAGCAACCGCAAAGAAAACGCACTTGGCTTTGGCAAAACGCACGGCGATTTTGCACGTGAAAAAGCACTGACGGCCCTGCGCGACTTCCTGCGCCCGGAATTTTTGGGGCGTGTAGACGAAATCGTCGTCTTCCGTGACCTGGAACGAAAGGATTACGAACGCATCGCCGTGCTCATGCTGAGTGAATTGATCGAGCCGCTGCGCGATAAAGACATTACGTTCACTTGGACAGACGATGCGCCCCGCCTTCTCTCAAAAGACGCCGGCACGGGCGGACGAGGCGCACGCGATTTGCGCAATATCATACGCAAACAGGTTGAGGACAAAATAGCCACATTGCTCGTAAATAACGTTGACGAACCGCTGACGAGCATTGCCGTTTCTGTGGGCGGCGACACACTCCAAGTGGTGGGCGGCAAATAATCATGAGTGGCAATTCCGCAGCATTTTATACACTGGGCTGCAAGGTCAACCAAGCGGAAACCCGCCGCTTGGCCGATTTATTGCGCGCGCGCGGCTGGCACATTTTCGACTCAAACACCCACGCAGATGTGTATATTATCAACTCATGCGCGGTAACCGCTGAGAGCGCACGCAAAACGCGCCAAGCGGTGCGGCGGTTTAAAAAAAACAACCCGGACGCAACTGTGGCACTCATCGGCTGTGTGCCGTCAGTCGCCAACAACCTTGGCGAAGAACTGCCCGAAGCAGACCTGATTGTTCCGCAAGCGGAAAAAGACCGCCTGCCCGAATTTTTAGAACAGATAATCATCCCCAAAAATCCAATCCCCAACATCCAAACACCGTGCACCGGCATACGCGCCGCAGTAAAAATCCAGGACGGCTGCAACAGCTTTTGCAGCTACTGTGTGATACCGCTGGCACGTGGCCGTGCATGCTCCGTCCCTCTAAACCAAGCACTTGATGAGTGCCGTACCCTGATTAACGGCGGTGCGCGTGAAATCATCCTCACCGGCATAAACCTCAGCACATGGGGGCGTGAATTTGGGCAAACCCTCGCAGATGCGGTGCGTGCAGTGTCTGCTTTGCCCCATTTATTACATCTAAGGCTCGGCTCGCTGGAGCCTGATTTGCTCACACCAGCCGTACTGCAAGAGTTAACCACCATCAACAACCTCTGTCCTCACTTCCATATTTCCTTGCAAAGCGGCAGTGACTCCGTTCTGCGTCGCATGAACCGGCGTTACGCCTCTGCAGAGTTTGCCGCGCTGTGCCAAAACCTGCGCCGATTCTTCCCCGGCTGCACAATAACAACAGACATCATCGTCGGTTTCCCTGGCGAAACACTGTCAGAATTTGAGGAAACATTCAGCTTTGCGCAACAAATCGCTTTTGAAAAAGCGCACATTTTCCCATATTCCGCAAGGCCGGGCACACGCGCAGCGGCAATGCCCAACCAATTGCCCAGAATAGAAAAGGAACGCCGCGCTCATCTGCTGCTTGACGCAATGAGCGAAATTCGTCACAAATTTTTCCTGACCAAAATCGGCAAAACCCTCACAATCCTGCCAGAGAAACAGGACCGCGAAGGCTTTGTGCATGGCTATACCGCAAATTATATCCCTGTGCGGGCGCACTCTCTCAGCACATTGCCATTCTTACAAACCGTCAAAATTACCGGCGTTGATGGCGATTTTTGCAGAGGAGAAGCCGTATAGTGCTCGCAGAGTAAGAGTGGCAACAAACACGGGTTATTTCCAAGGAGTGTCCACGTTATTTGCACTTGGCGGGTGTGTTGGCGCGTCAATGATAACTCCCTAATGGCTTGTCTAAGTGAGGGAATTAAGTACATCTAATTGCCCCAAAATCTTCCCTAACTTAAAGACACCCATTGCCAAAATCAAAAAAATCAGCAATTAACCCCGCAGCAAAAAAAGAAATTGTCTAATCGCTTGTCGTTTCTCTCAGCAATAAGTATAATAACTCCCACAGTAGAAAATATTATCGCTAATGGTAACCTACCATAAAACAGGTTCTACGCCCCTGAAGCAAATCAAATAAATTAGGCCGAAAATTTCACGAACGTCATTGCGGGGAATGATTTTTTCGGAAATCCTCGCAATTTTTCAGGCACGGATCATCACGGAGCTTTCGGGAATTTTGGAACTTTTGGCGGGAGGGAAAATGCGAGCTAGTAAATCTCGCGGCGTTTGATTGTTTGCATTGAAATTCCTCCCTTTTTTATATTTCTAAAGCTCCGACTTGCGGCAGAGATGCATTCAAGCGACCGATGGTGCCGGTGAGACTTCTCCACGAGGACTTTCACCTCCAACGGACATTTTCCGCACCGAATTGCCCGACAATCGGCTTCGCAAAGTTCGGTCCAATACCCTTAATCAACACCTGAACCCCTTTCCTCGTTCACATAGGTTATTCGCTCCACGATCCCGCAAAGTTGTTCCGTATAAGCCTTACAAAAAACGTAATTATCTGGATTATATCACGTTTTTTTGCATTTTTCAAATTTTCCGCTACACTCCCGCAAAAAATCCCGCAAGGCACGCGCTTCATCCCGTTGAAGTTGTTTCAATATCCCGCAAATTTGATTGACAGCAATCATTTTATTTTTTCGTGCGATATTGTATTTCAGCACGGTCATCAATATTGAATTTGCTTGTCTTTGTATGACATTGTATTGTTTTGCCGCTTGGACTATCTGGATAAATGTCCTTCATCAAACTGTTCACCAGTTTTTTGTGCTCCAGCAACACGCGAAACAGGCGCAGATCAAACGGCTTGTTAGTTTTTCTGTGAAAAATCTGCAGATGCAAGCTGCGCCAAACATAAATACAACTGTTGAAAATAAACGGAAAAAGGTTGTAAGCGTAGAAAAATATCTGCATTTAATTTTTTTGCCAGAAATATTTTCAGGCGTATAGTTTTCAGGCAGCCAATAAATCCGATTGTTCAGCGGACTGAATTTGCCGTAATGCTTGACCTTTTCATGTTTTTTCGCAAGTGCTTTGGCCAATTCATTATATCCAATTTGGATCGTTGTGTATTGAAACGCGTGACAACTTGTGTCAATAGTATGTCCTGCGGCAGAAAAAGTTTGTGTCTCATCATCATACCCGTAAATGAGCCAATCGTGAAGCCAGTCGCGGTCAAAATAAAAATCATCCACTTGCCAACCCTCTTGCGCAAGAAAGGAAATCTTGAAAGTCCAACCGTCTCCCGTTCCGGGGTTTGCACCATGCCTGACGATGTAGCACCGCCCGAATCCTTCTCTAACTTTTTCTCCCTTTTTTTCAAAGTAAGTGCTGCCTGAATATGCGTTGGATGTAGAACAGCCACTGCTCAAAATATCAAAATCTTCTCCGTATTTTTTCTTTAATTCTTCATTATTGTGCGCAAAATTGTCGATAAAAATCGACGTTCTTTGTTATTATTTTTCATTCCATCAGCAACGTATTCATGCGTTGAAGCTCCAATTACTTTGTACTTTAGTTCTTTTGTTGTTGCAGCTGTTGTTGGAGTTGTAGTAAATTTCTTTTGCTGGTGAGTTCTTTTCGCCACATGCTTGACACCCGTACGCATATGTGCTATACTTAGCGCAACGAATGAATAGATATTCATATATTAATATTAGGAGACATACAATGTACAGTGAGAATGCGGGACTATCCGGTGTGAGCGAAAACGCTCCGGCGCTTTGCGATTGCTTCAGCCGTGCGGTTGCCGAACCCGAGGACGAACTGCGCCTTTATGAGCTGGCGGAGCTGTTCAAGGTTTTTGGCGATAGTACACGCGTGCGAATACTTTGCGCGCTTTTGCAGGGAGAGGCCTGCGTGAACCACCTTGCGGAGCGTTTGGGTATGGGGCAGAGCGCGGTATCACATCAACTACGGCTGCTGCGGACGGCGGGCTTGGTACGTCCACGGCGCGACGGCAAAACCATCTACTATGCGTTGGATGACGATCACGTCAAGTGCATACTGCAAATTGGGCTGACGCACCTTGCACACAAACACTAACTTTTGGCACGAGATGTAGAGGCAGGCGTTACTAAAGTCTGCGTAATACAGAAGTATTTTATAATAAAAGGAGGACGACATGTCACACGAAAATAATCATTGCGCGGATGGCTGCGTGTGCCGGCGCGATAATCACGAGGAGCAATCCATTTGCGGCTGTGGGCACGAACCCACAAAAAAACAACGTTTTCCGTGGGATTTAATCGTTGCC
>JAIRYC010000063.1 GCA_031267965.1 Oscillospiraceae bacterium
CCGAAGTTTTATACCGTAAAGCCTTTATTTACAGGGGTGGCGGTGCAATCTTCGGGATAATTATTTCCTCGGGATAATCCTGACACGGCGAACCAAAGGCGATGATGTCAACAGGCGGGAGCAATTCGCCGTTTAATTTTGTAATATCCCCAACGTGTATCATATCGGGGAAATGTCTTTTGGTAACGGAAATTGCCGCAGGCAAAATTTCGCTTGCCCACACGGTTTTGATTCCAAAAAGCGCGGCGGCATAAGGCATGGGCGCGGTGCAAGAGCAAATGGCTGAAATGGGGTTAGTGGGCGATAAAATCACCTTGCGGGTGGGGCTGGCAAAGCGGCGGGCAAACAAAAAAAACCTTGAAACAAGGGGCTTTTCGCAGGTTGGCACTGTTTCCAACCTGCCGATTTCTTTTGTCTACTGACCCCGACCCTGATACGGCCCTAAAATCAGTGTAACGCATTTCGTAAGGACGTAATTTACATTGTTAATCGTCCTGGAGTGGACACACCTTAAACATCGCGGTTTTTGACAAATCACATTCCTCTTTTGGTATTGCCGATGACCAGTGATATAATAACTGTGTCTAATCTAATTTTGTCGCGAATGATGTTTATGCATCGCCTATAAAACGGCACCGCATAAGCAGTAAGGGCAATGCTCTCATTTGCGAATTGGATTAGACACCTTGCGGTGTCGTTTTTAGTACAGAGCAAGGAACAAAAAACGAGGAAACGATGACAGAAGAATACATTCAGAGAGCATTAGAAGTCGCAGAACGCGGCGCAGAGAGCTTAAGTCGTTCCGACCTCTGGGTATCCGTCGCTCTTCCAGCGATACTATCCTTAGTGTCTGCCGTGATAGTTGCGGGAGCCACATATTATTTGGGAAAGAAAAATTTTCGCTATCAGACGGTATTTGACAAACGAGCCGAGGTTATTGCGGAGATTTATGCCAAGATGACACAAATTAAAGAATGGGTATTCTATCATGAAGTTGTTCCCGCTCTTGCTCCAAAACAAGTCGCAAGTAGCAGACAAAAATTGCGCCAACTATTGGATGATGCGCATACATATGTCACTCAAAACCGTATTTTTCTGGACAATAAGGCAACAAAAATTGTTGACGAAATTATGCGATCTGCATTTGTCGTAAGTCAATCAGATGACGACAATGAGCTTCGGAAACAATATAACTCAAGTGGGGTAGAAACCTTGCTTGATGAATTGCAAAAAAATATGAGGAATATATTGAAGATAAAGAAATGAGTAGAACTCGAACCACGAGGATAGCGTTACTTATCAAAGAATCATTTTCGCACGTTATACGTGCCTCAATTCTTAGAGTTTACTGGCAAGAAAGTTATCAACCAAAGAAAGGACATGATGAACAATAACAATATAGAGACAACAGGAAAGCAGAGCAAGCAAAGTGACAAAAAGGAATCGGCAAAGGCGGCACTTACGTGCTTGGTCATTGCAATTATCAGCACACTCATAATAGGAGGACTTACTAATCTTTTGGGTGGAATGCTACTAATTGCGTTTATCATTCCTTTTGGTGCTACGTTCTTTTTTTGCGTAATGCTAGGAGATGCGTTAAAACTACCTACTTTTGTGACAGCTATCTTGGTTTTGATTCTTGAGATTGTATTGTGTTACTTTATTTTTCAAATTACTGGCTCCTTAGAAATCGAACATATATAACAACAAATATAACTCACGCAACCCTTTAACTCCTGCCGAATCCCCTCGGTAGGGGCTTTTTTATGCGCGGAATAAAACGGAACTTCTTTTTTATTCCGTTTTCTCTTCGCCCTCCCGATATGCGATACAATTCTGTCTAACATCCGTCTAAGAATTGTCCAACGCCAGACATATCAATAAACCCATCCAAAGTGATACCTTGTTATCAAGAAACGCATTTTTTACAACGCCTGCTATCGTGTCCCTTATCGCGCCCTCTGCCTCTGTAAAGATATGTCCTATCGCTCCCGTTAGCGACAAACCAGCCGTTGCCAACAGAGACAAGATACCTTATACAACTAAGGTGTAACCAATTAACAGCAGGAGGAAAAAGTATGAACTATCGTGAGACCTATGGCTCGATGAATCACCCCGAGATGGAAATACGGCAGACACCCGTCAAATCAGCGTTCCCGGCATTTAAGCCCCGCGACTCCTTTCACTTCGTTCCAGTTTCTCTCTACTCATTTGTGACGCAACGCCTTATCAACCATCAAGCGAAAGGAGCACTCTTATGACAAACTCTAACAAAGCGCAAATACAGCAAATGCGCGAAAATGGCTGTTCGTATGCCCAAATCGCCTCCGCCCTTGATATGTCTATTAACACGGTTAAGTCATTCTGGCGGCGGGAACAAGAAAAGAAATTGTATTGTAGGAACTGTGGCAAGCGACTTGAGCAGATACCCAAACAAAAACCCCGGATATTCTGCTCCACCCCCTGCCGTATGAATTGGTGGAGACACAACCGAGATAAACTGGCGGGCAAGGCGTACTATCATCTAACCTGCCAAAACTGCTCTGCGGAGTTTACCTGCTACGGCAACAAAAACCGCAAATATTGCTCACATAACTGCTATATACAGAGTCGCTTTGGAGGCCGGGGAGTACCCTAACGAGGCACAATCTACCTCATAGCCCGCAAAAATGCTCTTGGCACCGCGACCAGGTTCGTTACAATTATTATGTAATGAAATGGCTTGTGGGTCAAGACCAAATCAAACAAAAGGAGAACTGTCAAATGAAAACCGTCAAGAAAGTAGAACACACACCGTTTATCCAGCCGAGGAAGCGCGTGGCTGCCTATGCCCGCGTCTCCTGCGACAAGCAGACAATGCTCCAATCTATGTCGGCGCAAATCAGTTACTACAATTCGCTCATTCAACGTCACCCCGAGTGGGAGTTTGCCGGGATTTACGCCGATGACCCCATCTCCGGCACGAAAGACCGCCGGGCTGAGTTTATGTGCCTAGTTGAAGATTGCCGAGAGGGTAAGATTGATATGATTTTCACGAAATCAATCAGCCGTTTTGCTCGAAACACCCTCACCACTCTCGCAACAGTTCGGGAGTTAAAGGAACTCGGTATTGACGTGTTTTTCGAGAAAGAAAACATCCACAGTTTGAGCGAGGACGGCGAGCTTCTCCTTACCGTCCTCGCCTCATATGCGCAGGAGGAGAGCCGTTCGGTATCGGAAAACTGCAAGTGGCGGATTCGCAAGAAGTTTGAGGAGGGGCGACCAAATACGGGTAATATGCTCGGCTATCGGCTCGTGGAGGGTAAGTTGCATATCGTGCCGGATGAAGCCGAGATAGTCCGCCAGATTTTTGCGGATTACCTTGCGGGGTTTGGCAGACAGGCCATTGCCAAGAAACTCTATATTACCGGTTTTGCTACTTTACGAGGCGGAAGATGGAGCATAAACAGCATCAGACGGATACTCACGAATGAGAAATACACAGGAACAATGCTTCTGCAAAAAACCTATGTGCAAGATCATATCAGCAAGAAAAGAGTGGATAATCACGGTGAACTGCCGATGTACAAAGTCGAGCAAAGTCACGAGGCAATTATCTCAAAATCGGACTTTGATGCCGTACAGGCAGAAATCGCGAGACGTGCTGCTCTGCACGCGCCATCTTCTACAGAAAAGACCATTAGCGTATTCACCAGCAAGATTGTCTGTGAAAAATGCGGACATAACTTCCATCTCAGACATACCGCCATTGGCACGAAGTATGACAAACTGGCGTGGATGTGCTCTACCTTTGACAAACTGGGCAAATCCGTCTGTGACGCTCAACAGATACCTGATTACATCCTTCGCGCTAAGTGCGCTGAGATACTGGGCTTATCTGACTTTGATGAGCAAGTATTCAGGGCGCAAATTGCCGAGATACGAGTGCCAGCACATAACACTCTGGTTTTTGTATTCAAGAGCGGTCCCCGGGTAGAAGCACATTGGCAAAACCCATCCCGCTGTGAGAGTTGGACACCTGAAATGAAGCAAGCGGCGCGGGAGCGTCAGGAAAAGATTAACCTAGAGAGGAGAAAATCCAGTGAATAACAGCCCTGTTGTAACCATAATCCCCGCTAAGGTTGATAAACACAATCAGCCAATCGGCGAGGAAAACCCGCGCAAAAAGCGCGTGGCCGCCTACGCCCGAGTCAGTACAGACCTCACCGAGCAACTGCTTAGCTACACCGCGCAGGTGGATTATTACACCAAACATATCAAGGAAAATGAGAAGTGGGAGTTCGTGGCGGTTTATACAGACGAGGGTATTTCGGCAACCAGTACCAAACGGCGCGATGGGTTCAACCGCATGATCGCCGACGCTCTGTCTGGCAAGATTGATTTAATCCTTACAAAGTCGGTATCACGCTTTGCCCGCAATACCGTGGACACTCTCACCAATGTCCGCAAACTTAAGGACAAAGGCGTTGAGGTATTCTTCGAGAAAGAAAACATCTATACGATGGATTCCAAAGGAGAACTCCTAATCACGCTGATGTCGTCGCTGGCGCAGGAAGAATCACGCTCCATCAGCGAAAATGTAACGTGGGGGCAGAGGAAACGAATGGCAGACGGCAAAGTTAATATGCCATACGGACGGTTCCTCGGATACCGTAAAGGCGTGGACGGTACGCCGGAGATTGTCGAGGAGGAGGCAGAGGTGGTACGCCGGATATACTCCCTGTTTCTCGGCGGTTTACCCTACAGACATATCGCGAAACAACTTACTTTAGAGGGTATCAAGACGCCAGGTGGCAAGCCGGTGTGGAGCGTATCAACGATACGGAGTATTCTCCAGAATGAGAAGTACGCCGGGCGAGCAATACTCCAAAAGCAATTCACCGTGGACTTCCTCACCAAAAAGCAAAAGGTCAACGAGGGGGAGGTGCCTCAATATCTGGTTGAAAACTCTCATCCGGCGATTGTCCCGCTCTCCACTTATGAACTGGTACAGGGCGAAATCCACAGGCGCAGCGAATCAGATAAACGCCTGATTGGGCGCGATGCTCTCTCGGGTAAGGTTTTATGCGGGGAATGTGGCAATGCGTATGGCTCAAAGGTCTGGCACTCTACCTCACCGTATCGTAAGACGGTCTGGCGGTGTAACTACAAGTACAAGGGCGACAGAAAATGCCGTACCCCTCACCTCTCTGGCGAGGAGATACACAGCGCGTTCATCTGTGCTTGGAATACGCTTCTTGCTGATAAATCGCGTCTCATAGCAGAGTATGAAACCGAAATCGCTAAACTTGCTGACTCCTCGTCCTTTGACATCCAAACAGCAGAGTTAAAAACTGAGTATGGGGCGTTAGTGGCACGGCAAAAGCAAATCATAGATAACTCCCATATCGCTCCACAAAATCAGGCAGAACAGTCCAGAGAGTACGACCGGATTCTTGCCCGTGCCGATAAGTTAAGGCAACAAATAGAGGATATCGCCAAAGAAAAACTCTGGCGTACTACCCAAAAGGAGCGATTATCCCGTTTCATAACCCTCTTAAATCGCTCATTAACGCCAATAGCCGCCTTTGATGAGCAACTGTGGCGCGAGGCGGTGGAATCCATAACAATACACTCACGCGAGAATATTGTTGTGCGGTTTCACAGCGGTACAGAGATTAAAGTCGGCGTGGAATAAGCCGAAGTACATTAGAGCGTAGCCCCCGAACTGCCAAACGGCACAGTAGGGGGCTTTTTCTATCCCTTTGTTAAGCGAATAGTGGAGACCAATTATTATCTATGAACATAGATAATAATGTCATATCCCTTGTCGTTAATAACCTCGCTTATTCACGGGGGAAACGACAAAATTCGCTCGACGCGAATACTCAAGCGACAGGACATTTTTGATACCATCGGGAGGACAGCAAGTGAACCAATTAGCATAAACTATAAGAGGTAAGCGGAATAGGAATAATGAAATTGTGTACCATAGCGGTGCAAGCCAACCCCTAAAATCCACAAGCGCGGTGCAAGGGGTGGATACCTATAACAGCGGGAATACGGCAAAAATAAGTTACTGAACCCATACGCCCAATTCATAGGTAACACAAAACCCCTGATTTACAGGGGTTCTTTGCCGTTGATTAGTGTATCAACTTCGTTTTCTTAATATGGTTGCGGGGGAGGGACTTGAACCCACGACCTTCGGGTTATGAGCCCGATGAGCTACCAACTGCTCCACCCCGCGATTATTTATTTATTATACCACAACCGAACGAGATTATTATTCTATATTAGCAATATAACTTGATATACCTAATTTTTTCTTTGGAATATTTCCTATTTGGAACAATAATTCCAGAAACTTGCGCAATATTCAAAGTTCATTAAAAAAATATTCATATTTTCTTTATAAGAAAAATAAATCAGGATAATTGTGCTATAATTTAAAATATCGGGAAAAATAGTCCCGAACACTTTCCAGAAAGGAGAAATATCATGTTCCTCATTACTATTCTCGACGCCGTACAGAACTGGCTGGCTACATTAGGCTTTGAAGGCGGTGTCAAAGATTTCATCAATGGCATTTTCGACGCATTCTACGGAATTTTGGGCAAATAGGCTTTGTCTTAAAAAAGCGGTGTGGCAATAGCTGCGCCGTTTTTTGTTTTTGACTGAGGTTTGCGGACCTATAATCTAGCCGTACCCGTGAGGAAAAGATAACTGTTATGTAAATCACCTGCGCGTGGGCTTCATCGTCTAACCCAGACCAGCCTGCAACTCCTCCAGCCAATTGATGATGCGGCACGTATCCCGCTCATGGCGCCGCAAGGCCCGGATCGTGCCCCTCACTTGTTCCGCGCCTCTTCTCTGTTCCAGCTCATCAGCACCCTCAAGCCCCAATGCCCGCTTTAAGCTGTATTCCAGCCAACCCAAGTTGGCGCTAAAACCCTTGTCTAATACCGGCTGCCAATTATTGCAGTCAATCGGCCGCCGCCGGTGATAGGCATTGACAAAGGCCTTGAATTTTTTCGGCACAATTTTTCCTCTCTTATCAAAGGACCAATACAGCGCCGTTTCCACAAGATCGTGGAGTGGGTGAATCGCGCCCGCTGCCTCCCAATCAATAATAACAGGGCTGTCGTCTTGCCACACAACGTTTTTGGGATCTAAATCGCCGTGAGAAATCACCCTGCCTTGTTCCAATGCCGTTGCCGCCGCCATTGTTCGTGCCTTCCAGCGGTATAGATGCTCTAAGTTCTTCCGCAAAATTGCAACAAACCCGGAACGCTTTCTCTGTCCCTGCTGCAAATAAAAATCCCAATCAATCGGCTTTTCATCAAACGAAGGTGTATCGGTCAATCCGAGTGCCGAGAAATCCACACCGTGCAGATCGGCAAGCAGCTTGCCCATCGTTTTGCAATGGGTCAGTTCAATTTGCTCCGGGCAGCGCGTTCCGCCGTCAATCCAATCGAAAACCAGGTAATATTGCCCGTCCGCCTCCGGCATAACGCCGCAGTCAAATTGCTTGGCCGGTGCGGCGGGGAGCACCTTTGCCGCCATATTTGCCACACGTTCGGCGGCCAGAATATTCCGCATTGCTTCAGACCTGCGCATGACCTGTGGATTCAAAGCCTTCACCGCGTATTTTCCGGTATCGGTTGTCACCTCAAACATCCTGTGCAAGTGTCCGCCGGTCAGTGCTTTCGGTTCGGCAGCCAGCTTGCCCAAACGCAAGGAACCGCACAGCTTTTCAAATTCCAAAGGATAGCCTGTCCTCATGTCAAATCCACTCCGCCGCCGAGCCACCCCGCCACAAGCCCTGCGTGTGTGTGCGGCAGATAGTGCCTCCCACCCGGCACACCCTGCGCAATAACACCGCAGCCCAACAGACGTTCCCAGTCTGCTTGCGCGTTGAGCTTGCGCAGCATGGGGTCGTCGTCGCCCGTCAGCAGATAAACCGGCGTGTGAGCCGGTGCTTCCGGCCGGCGCTGCCACGCAAAAAAGAAGTCCGTATCTGCACGGAAGGCCCGCAGCTCGTGCTTGGAAAGCCGGAACTTTTGCCCGTTCAGCTTTGCAAGGTATTGGTTGATTGCCCTGTCGCTGAAAAAGCGCCACGGGCTTTTTTTCTGCTTGGCCGGCGCGCCGGAGACAACGTACACGCCCGCGGCGGGCGTACCCGCATTCTCCAGCCGCGCGGCCAGCGTCAGCGCCAGCGCGAAACCAACACAACTGCCAACAATCACAACCCGCCGCCTTGCCGGGCTTGCTCCTTCCGCTTGTGTGCGCCTGTCAGGTTCGCCCGTAACCGTATCGTCCGTTTGCAGGCCGGTCATAGTCGCCTGCACAGCCGCAAGCAATTCCTCCACCGGCACATGCGCGCTGCGTGCGGCATAGAAGGAGGTTTCGCATGAAACGGTGCACAGCTCCTGCGCAACGGCGGAATATACCCCAAACCCGCCGCCGCCGTATGGTATGCCAATATAAGCAATTCCGCTGCCACTGCCCGCAATGCGCAGCAACGCCGGCGCGTCGCCAACGCCGGCCGCGCCGACCAACGCGCGCAAACTCGGTGCGGAAAAAAGATCATTCACTGCGACCAAAATGCCCTGTTCGCCCAAAAGCGTGGCAAGGCGCACCAACTCCAGCGAATCCAGCCCCAGCGCAAGCGGCGCTTCGGCCATGCTGATATCCGCCTTGCCAAAATGCTTGGCCAAAATGGCGGCAAGCGTATGTTCCGCCGGTGATTGCGGGTTTCTTTTGCCGCCCCGCCCCGCGGATGGTGGTAAAGCTTCCGTGCGCGGCGCAAATTCCGCCAAAGCCTTTCTGTCCAGCTTGCCGCTGCTATTAAGAGGAAAAGCGTCCAACCGCGTGAACGAATCCGGAAGCATGTAGGCCGGGAGCGTTTTTGCCAGCTGAGCGCGCAAATATTCACCCCGCAAAGGCAGCGCGGAAAGGAAATAAGCGTGCAGCCGCGCGCCGTCCCAAAGCACCGCCGCCTGACTGACCTCCGCCAGTTCACCCAGCGCGGATTCAAGCTCGCCCAGCTCCACACGCTGCCCCCGGATTTTCACCTGCGTATCCTGCCGCCCGTGGTATAGGATTTCGCCGTCTGTGCGTTCGCTGACCATGTCGCCCGTACGATAAATGCGCCCAAACGCCGGATGTTCCACAAAGCGTCCGGCGTCCAGCGCGCTGTTGGCATAGCCCCGCGCAAGCTGCGCGCCGGATAGGCAAAGCTCACCCTGTGCGCCGCGCGGAACCTCGCTTCCGTCCTCATTCAGTATGTGCGCGCCGGTGTTCCAAACCGGCTTGCCAATCGGGATTTCCGCGTCGCCGGGCTTGCAGTCATAATACAGCACGTCCACCGTGCATTCAGTCGGGCCATATAAGTTATGCAGTGTTGCAAAGTCGCCCATTAATTCATAAAATCTGCGGTTGAGCGCCGGCGTAAGCGCCTCGCCGGAAACAATCACCTTGCGCAGCGGCAAGTCCGAACGGCCGGCGGCGGCGTAAGCCTCCAAAAATTCCGTGAGCATGGACGGCACAAAGTGAACCGCGCCAATGCCGTCCCGCGTGATAATGGGGAATAGGCGGCGCGGATCCTTCTCCACACCCGGCTCAGGGACGCGCAGGCTTGCGCCAACGGTAAAAGCCCAAAACAGCTCCCAAAGCGAAACATCAAAGCCCAGTGATGTTTTTTGCAGCAGCGTGTCCGCTTCCGTAAGCCCAAAATGGTGCTGTTGCCACATCAGGCGGTTGCAAAGCGCGCCTTGCGTAATCTTTACGCCCTTTGGTCTGCCTGTGGAGCCGGAGGTGTATAGAATATAAGCAAGACTGTCGTTGTTGTTCGTGCTGTTTGTTTGCGGCGGACTTGCAACGCCGGGCATAACCACAAGCTCTTTGTTCTTTACGATTAGTTTGCAGGCTGCCTCGCTGTCGCGCAGCATGAACGCCCGCCGTTCCTCCGGCAGACCGGGCGGCAACGGCATATACGCGCACCCCGCCTTGAATATTCCCAACAGGCACGGGATAAGCTCCCTGCACCTGTCCATCTCAGCCCCCACAACGGAGCCGGGAGCAATGCCGCGGCCGCGCAACGCTTCCGCCGCATGCTCGGCAAGAGCGTTCAGTTCGGCGTAGCTGACGCGCTCATCGCCCCAGAGCAGCGCGGTGTTTTGCGGCACGCGTGCCGCCTGTTGTTCAAACAAGCAGTGAATGGGCTGTGGGTTGATGGGGTGCGAGTTGGTCATATACATGCCCTTTTATTTTATTTCTTCCGGGTCGCTCAGCAAGTGTTCTGAATCGCTGTGCATGAATGTATCAGTATCATCAATCATGAAAAACCGTATTGTTTCATGCTGCTGATAATGAGCGATTGAAACAATATCCTGATACATAAAATCAATATCAAGCAGATATTCATTCTTTTCATTGAACATATTTGCCGAAACAATAAAAACGAACGTTCTTTTGGTATCTTTAGATATAGCAAATCTCCGCAGCGGCGTTTCTCCGTTTATCTTCATGTCAACGGCTATTGCATTGCCGGCGCCAACGTTTTCAATTTTGTATTCGATAATGTGATAATCACGTTTAAGTGCCAAATTTTCCATGATATTCACTCTCTCGTTAGGTCCATACGGATAACCGTACGGGACGTCTCTGCCGCATGTAATAAACCTATCTGCAGAATCTGCTGTTATTGTTATATAAACTAAATTTTCTTCCGGCCCGATGTATTCATTTTTTGAAACGCAGTTTGAAGTCAAAAATGGCTTTGCCGCCAATCTCCTTTCCTCTTTGCCGGCTTCTTTGCCAAGGTCAATGCCAAGCTTAACAACATAAATCGTTGCCGCGGCCTCAAGTAACGAACCAATATAGCCAAGGGCCTCGCCGGCAGTCCATTCCGCCCCGAAAAAGGCGATTGGGGCATTGATCTTAAACACCAAATTTATTGCGGGAACTAAGGCGACGCTGATAACAGCAACAATCGCAATACGCCATTTATATTTTTTGTTGTTCACCTGAAGCCCTCCGAGCAGGCGTTTAGCCTTTCGTTTTCTCCAGTAAGCGCATAAAATCCCCCACGGTGCGGATTTTTGCAACCAGCCTGTCAGGGATCTGAACGCCAAAACGCTCCTCCGCCTCGCAAACAAGCGTCACCAGTTCATAGGAGTTAAGCCCAAAGTCGCGCAGAATAACGCTGTCCTCGCGCAGCGTTATGTCGTCCCTGCCGGTGTATTCGTTAAAAAGGGCTTGGAGTTGTTCAAGCATTGCGGTGCGTCTCCTTTGGTTTGGGTCGTGGTGCTAGTATACCATAAGGGGCGGAGGGATTGCAACAAAAAAAGCACGGTTGTTCGCTGCGCCTTTTTTGTTTGTTTTTATTCCGCCGGAGTGCTAGCAGCAACCTTTGCTTTGCTGGCCTTGGTGGATTTCAGCTCATTGCCGGTTTTCACGTTTTTCTTGTCTGTGGTGAAGGTGCTGTAAGCACCATCTAGAATGAAATACGCACCGGAAACAACTTCATCATCCCTTATTAAAAGGAAGATATATTCAGTGTTCTTTTTAAGGTCATAGTCAGTTTCCTGCTCGAATTTTATATGCATTTTTTTACGTTCGTTTTGCGAATACTTTGTCAACCCCATTTTTTCGCTGGAGCGAGGTTCCACTTTCAAGTATTGCTCCGCTGTTACCGTGCCGCCGGGGAAGTAGAGTGTTTGTAAACCCAATTCCAAGTTGCCGCTCATAACTTCAAGCACTTGTACGTTCAAGGGTGTGTATGGAGACATAGCTGGGGGGTATACATATGAAGCAGGCTCTGAGGAAAGCACTTTCACGCGTGCAACAGCAGTAGCCCTGCCGAGAACCGTTTCTGTATCCATTACATCATATGCCCAAACAAAATTTGTTTCCGAGATTGAGAAGATTTGCTCATTGGGAATAATAGGGAACACGGATTCCGCTTGTGCTTCAGTTTGCGTGGCAGTTTTGGGTTCTATCACAGGTGTTTGCGCTTTGTCATTCAACAGGAACCAACCGCTGGTCAGAATAAGCGCAAGCGCCAAAAACGGGCATGCGATAGCAAGAAATAGTTTCTTTTTCATAACGTATCTCCTACGAATATTTATTGTTCAAAAGCTTATTTGCATCTGGGGTTAAGCCCGTACATGTCCATGAAGTCTTTTTATACATTATACTTGATGGATCATCAGATATGTCCTTGGCACCATAGACGTGCATCATTTCATGCATAATGATGAGTTCATTTTTCGCGTTGCTGTAATCTTTCATATAGTAATGGTTTAAAGTGATTTTGCCAAATACCCAATCATAGGTATCCATTTGGTTGGTAGAATTATACCATTGGTTACTTGAATTTTTACGCCAAACCGATGTAGAAGCGGCGGCTCCGCTAAGCAAATTATTGTTTTGAGTGAAATCCATCTTTGAATCACTGTAAACTGTGGTGCGCCAAAGAATGATCGGATTCGTCATGCCGCCGCCCGGATACATAATTCTCTCTCGAACAGAAACGACTCTATTTTGATAATTGGCGTTTAAAGATAAACTTCCACTGGGTTCCCAGTAATAAGCAATGGTGTGGTTGGTTTGCCCCGGAGTGAGTTTCTTTTTAAAGCTGATTTTTGCCACCTCAGCCGCGCTTGAGCCAACCGCGCTCACCGGCACGGCAAACACGCCCGCGGCAACTGCCAGCGCGCCAATCACCAGAACCAGCGCCAT
>JAIRYC010000086.1 GCA_031267965.1 Oscillospiraceae bacterium
GCGAGAGAACCGGATGAGTATTTCCGCTTTTACGCTTGCGGCGGCGATGGCACTGTATACGAGGTTGCAAACGGAGTTTACAGCGTGCCAAACGCGGAATTTGCGGTAATTCCCCTAGGCAGCGGCAACGACTTTGTACGTGTGTTTGGCGGCAAGGCGGTGTTTTTGAATATTGAGAACGTCATCCTCGGAGAAGCGACTGAGATTGACTGCATTGACTGCGGCAATGGTCAAATTGCTGTGAACCAATGCTCCATGGGCTTTGATGCCGAGGCTTGCGTAAAGCAAATTAAGTACAAACGCAATCCGTTCCTAACGGGCGAAACCGCATACATTGCGGCCATGCTTAACCGCTTCCTCACACGCATGGGCGAGATATTCCAGGTGGAGATTGACGGCGTGCCGTACGACAGCGAGGGCAGACGTTTTTTGTTGTGCGCCGTCGCCAATTCACGCTGGTATGGCGGTGGATTTATGGTTGCGCCCCGTGCTATGCCGGACGATGGCTATCTGGACTGCATGATAATCAAAATGCGCGAAAACAAGTTCCAGATGCTTCGTGTTGCCACGCTGATGCGCAAGGGTGAGCACTTGGGTTTTCCGCACTCAACTTACATCCGCTGCAAAAAGGTGCGCATACTCGCTCAACGTGATTCCGCCGTTAATATTGACGGCGAGATTGACACGGTGCGCGAATCTTGCTTTGAAATCCGTGAGAAGGCAATTAAGTTCGTCCTGCCGCTGGGGCACACCTATAACGAGGTCAGCGCCAAATGGTTGGCGGACGAGACGACGGACCCTGTACAAACCGGGATTGGTTAAACACAACGGCGAATGATTGCAGCCGGCGTATCTTCCTGCGGACAATTGGTATTCTTGTCCATAACAATGTAATTTTGCAAAGGATCGTAACCATGACTTTCAAAGAACTTTTGCAGGATATCCCCTACACACTTGCGCGGGGCGACGACGCAAACGAAGTTGCCGATTTGGCGTATGATTCCCGAAAGGCTATGCCGGACGGGTGCTTTATATGCGTGCCGGGGTTTGATTCCGACGGGCACTCGTATGCGCTGAGCGCATATGAAAACGGTGCACGGCTGTTCCTCTGCCAGCACATACCGGAGGGCATTGCGAACAAATCAGACTGTATAATCGCTTTGGCGGAAGATACGCGTAAGGGGCTTGCACTGGCTGCGGCACGCTGGTTCGGCTTCCCCGCAAAGGAGATGAAGCTAATCGGCATAACCGGCACCAAAGGCAAAACCAGCATCACCCAGCTGCTGAAAAACGCGCTGGAGGAAGCCGGGCACACTGTAGGTGTCATCGGCAGTATGGGCGCGCATTTTGCTGGGCACGAGATGCCGAGCATGAACACTACGCCCGAGAGCTATGAGATTCACGCGCTGCTGCGCCGAATGGTGGATGCCGGTGTAGATTTTTGCGTAATGGAAGCGAGCAGCCAGGGATTTTTACTGCACCGCACCTACGGGCTGCATTTTGACGCATCAGTTTTTACGAACATTTCAGCCGACCACATCAGCAAAACCGAGCACAAGGATTTTGAGGAATATCTCAACTGCAAAAAGATGATTTTTGACCAAAGTGAACTGACTTTTGTTAACCGTGACGCTGAACAGTACCGTGAAATTATCCGCGGAGTTAGCTCGCCTGTGCAGACCTACGGCTTTCACGCCGGTGTAGATTTCCGCGCCAAAAACGTCTGCTGCGGACGCGAAAAAAACAAGCTTGGCGTCACGTTTATCGTGCAATCACCCTTTGGCGAATTCCCGATGCGCGTCAATCAGCCGGGCAAGTTTTCAGCGTCGAACGCACTGGCGGCTATTTGCGTGGCACTCTATTTTGGTGTGTCTGCCGCGGCGATATCTGAAGGGATGCGCAACACCGTTGTTTGCGGTCGCATGGAACAGCTAAGCGTACCCGCACCGTACTCGCTGGTCATTGACTTTGCGCATAACCGCTTGAGTGTGCAGAGCATGATTGAAACCGCGCGGCAATACCGCCCGCGCAAGGTGATTTGCGTGTTTGGACTGGAAGGCGAGCGCGCCAAGGTCCGCCGATTGGACAGCGGCGAACTGCTGGGTAAGGGTGTGGACTACACCATCCTTGCAAACGCAAGCCCGCGCCGCACAGACCCAATGGAGATCATCGGCGACATTGCCGGCGCAATCGACGGGGCGGGCGGCAAGTACTCCGTCATACCCGACAGACGCGAGGCGATTACCTTTGCGCTGGATATGGCAGGCGAGGGCGATTTGGTGTTGCTGGTCGGCAAGGGCGATAAGCTTTACGAAGAGATCGGCAAGGAAAAAATCCCGTTTGATGAGCGGAAAGTGGTGTCTGAATACTTTGTCGGCAAGGAAACGTAACAAAAATCGCAATACCATCAGTCAACAACCTTTAGTATGTGAAGGAATTATTGTTTTGAAGCAAATACAATATTCAAAAGGCAGCTATTATCTTTGCACCGAGTGAATTCAACATGCATTACGCCGACTACAAAACGATACTCTCGCCGCAAAACGGAATGAACCTTTACCGCGGCTGCACCCACGGCTGTATTTACTGCGACAGCCGCAGCGTTTGTTATCAGATGCAACATGACTTTGAAGACATTGAAGTCAAGCGCAATGCGCCGCAGATTTTGGAAGACCAGTTGCGCCGCAAACGCAAGCCCAGCATGATAACCACGGGTTCTATGTGCGACCCGTACATACCGCTGGAGGAGGAACTGCGCGTCACGAGGAATTGCTTGGAGGTAATTGAGCGATATGGCTTCAGGCTTTCAATATTAACAAAATCTGCCCGTATTCTGCGCGATTTGGATTTGCTGAAGTCGATTAACGACAAAGCGAAATGCGTCGTCAACATAACGCTGACAACCTATGATGAAACGCTTTGCCGCATCCTTGAGCCGCATGTATCCACCACAGCAGAGCGCTTCGAAGTACTGAAAACCGTGCGGGATTCCGGGATTCCAACCGTGGTTTGGCTCTGCCCGGTTCTGCCGTTCATCAATGACACGGAGGAAAATCTGCGCGGTATTTTAGACGACTGTGTACAAGCAAGGGTGCGCGGTATTTTATGTTTTGGCATGGGAGTCACACTGCGCGAGGGGTGACCGTGAATATTTTTATGCCAAGCTGGACGAGCAAATTCCGGGCGTAAAGCAAAAATACATTAAGCATTTTGGCAATGCGTATGAATGCCCAAGCCCCAACAGCGCCCGTCTGATGGAAATTTTGCGCAAAATCTGCGCACAGCATAGGGTTATGTATGGCACAAATAAGATTTTTACATATCTACAGCATCTGGAGCCGAGGCAGGAGCAGTTGAGATTATTTTGACACTTTACTAGACTAGTTACTCAGCCGCGAGTGCAATGGCACACTCCACACGCTTACGTTCCAGCGCGCAGGAGAGCGGCGTTGGCTTAAAGAGCGTTCCCTGATAGAGCACGTTTGCGGCATTGCATCCGCCACCGCAGTAGAATTTTGCCCAGCATTCGCGGCATTCCGGCTTGTTATAGAGGTGGGCGCTGACCAATTCTGCCTGTTTTTGCGCATCCCATGCCCCAGTAAGTACACTGCCCATGCGCCAGTCCTTCAGACCTACAAACTGGTGACAAGGGTAAAGCTCGCCGCTTGGCGTGACGGCGCAATATTCGTTGCCGCAACTACAACCACGCAGTCTTTTCAGCACGCAAGGACCCTGCCTCAAGTCCAGCATGAAGTGGAAAAACTTGATGTCACGCCGTTTGGCGAGCAGTGCGGTCAAGCGGTCGTACTCGGCAAGGATTGCAGGCAAGTCGTCCTCGCGCAAGGCGAAGGGAAGCGTGTCCTCCAGCACCGCCGGTTCCATAGAGAGCTTGTGGAAACCAAGCTCCGCCATGTGTAACACATCCTCCGCAAAGTCAAGGTTTTTGCGGGTAAAGGTGCCACGGACATAATATTCCTTGCCACCGCGCGTTGCAACGAGCTTTTGGTATTGCGGCACAACCAAGTCATATGAGCCGCGCCCGTTTGGCGTGGGGCGCATACAGTCGTGAACCGCCTTGCGCCCATCCAGAGACAGCACCACATTCGCCATTTCTCGGTTAATGAAGTCGATTTTGTTGTCGTCAAGCAAAAGCCCGTTTGTGGTAATGGTGAAGCGGAATTCCTTGCCAGCGGCTCGCTCAATGGAACGGGCATAGGTCACGGTATCAACCACAACTTGCCAGTTCATCAACGGCTCACCACCAAAGAAATCCAACTCCAGATTGCGCCGTTTGCCTGAATGCGCAACCAGAAAATCCACCGCCGCCTCGGCGACAGAAAGCGGCATAAGCTCACGCCCGGCACCAAAATCACCTTGCGAGGCAAAGCAGTAGGCACAGCGCAGGTTGCAGTCGTGCGCGACATTAAGGCACATTGATTTGAGCGGCGCCGGCCGCAACGAATTGGCCAACACCCCGCACTCGTCCGGTGCAAAAAGCTGACCGGACTGCTCCAGCGCACACAATTCGGCATAGGTTTCGGAGATATCGGCGGAGGAAAAACTTTGCGCGGTCAGCTTTTCAGTCACAGACGCAGGGCATTCACCGGCCAGCGACGGGTTCAGATTTTCCAGCAGCGCACACGCTAACGCATCAAACTCATGCACGGCACCGCTGTTGGTATCCGCGCAAAAATACCGCCCTTGGTTTTTAAATGTATGAATCATCATTTGCACCTAATTAGAAATATATTACTCAAAACAGGGCGCAGCATACTACACCCCATGAATCGAAATATAAATTCAAAACTTTTATGCCTCTTTGTTTTCCTCATTGCGGCAGGATTGGTTTCCAACGGTACAGGAGGTTTTGCACGCGGACTGGCAGGACGCCTGGCATTCGCCGCAACCACCGTGCTCGGCACTCTTCTTCAGTGCCGCAGGGGCAAGGGTTTTGATGTGTTTCATGTTTCTCCGCTCCTCTCAATTTGCAAAAATTATACCACAATACGCCAATAAACGCAAGCTTTTACTTGCGCCTGCAAAATGTTTCTGCTATACTCTCACATATAAATTGCTTGGAGGTTCACTTGATTTATCTGCGGTTGTTTATGGCGTTCTTATGGGTGGGGCTAACCTCGTTCGGCGGCGGGTATGCCGCGCTTGCATCAATTGAACAGCAAACGGTTGGCAACAACTGGCTAAGCACAGAGGAGTTTGCCGACATTATTGCCATATCGCAGACCACGCCAGGACCAATTGGCATAAATGCAGCGACTTTTTGCGGCGCAAAGGTCGCGGGCGTGCCGGGCGCAGTTTGTGCAACGCTGGGCTGTGTCACGCCATCGGGCATTATTGTGCTGACGCTGGCGGTACTTTACCGCAAATATAGTGAGTTGAAACCGGTACAGCACGCGCTGACCGGTCTTCGCCCCGCCGCAACGGGCTTGATTGCCTCGGCGGGACTGTCGCTGTGCTTTGCAACACTGTTCAGCAATGAACTGCCACGTATGTTCTCGCCGGATTTAGCTGCGGCGCTTACGCTTTTTGCCACAGCATTAGTGATTTTGCGGGTGTTTAAGCTCAATCAGGTGTGGGTAATACTCGGCAGCGGCGGTTTGTGGGCCATATGGACGGCAGTCAAAAAATTCTGTCTTAAGCTATAAACAGTGCCTTATTATGCAAAAGTATTGTGCTTAAATCCGTGGCCGATCTACAAAATGAACTCCCGCTTGAACCAACCATAAGTATTATCAAAAAACATTTTGTCCAGTATATCCCGCGACAGGCCGCGCCGCGCGAGATATCCGCGCAGATTTATCAACTGCGGTGTAGTCTCCAGACCGCGTGGCGCAGGAGTGCCATCATAATCTGTGCCAACGCAGAGTATATCTGCCGCGCCGAGCATCAATGCGTACGCCGCGTTTTTGTATATTGCCGACCAATCGCGGCATGATGCGAAGGCTCCCCTCCCTTGCCGCGCCCGCAGATACGCGAACGTAAGCCCTAAGGGTATACCGCGCTCAGCCAGCGTACGGATTTGCGCGTCAGATAGGGCGCGCGGATGGTCATAAACCGATCTGCAATTGCTGTGACTGGCCAGAATTGGCAGGTCGAAGTCGATTACATCCCAAAAGCTGCGCGCATTCAGGTGTGAAACGTCCGCCGCGACGTTCAATGCGGACATTTCCCGTAGGAGCTGGCGGCCAAACGGCTTCAGCCCTCCACTTGAGCATAACGCAGGCGTATGCTTGCCGGCTCGCCGCCAGTGCGCTGAAGGAAATTGCGCTCCATGAGCAACTTCATTTTCTCCGTTCCACGTCAGCGTGATTATTTTCACGCCGTCGCGCGCCATTCGCTCAAGACGGCGCAAATCACCACCTATGGCTGACGCGTTTTCCACCGCGAGAATCCCTGCGCATTTGCCTGCCGCAAACGCCGCATCCAGTTCTATGCCAGTGCGTATCTGCGACAGACGGTTGCTGTGAACTGCCAGCTCCTGCCGAAAAAAATCTGTCACGCGCTGGTAATAATCCCATGCGCGGTCACCGCTGAATTTGGCAGGTATCCATATGGCGAACACCTGCGCCCACAACCCAAGCGCTTGCTTCATCTTAAGTGAAACGCCAAAGCTGTTGTTAGCAAGACTGGCGCCATTTTCATAACATTCAACAAGCGTGTCACAGTGCAAATCAAAAAAGTTCATGATAACTCCCAAACATGCATGCTCAATGCAAGATATGCGCGTTTATGGGAGCATAATTCATTATATTTTAATCCAAAAGTTTTTTCAAAAAGCTTCGCCGATGCTCCGGGCAAAGCCCTAACTCTGCCAGTGCGGCATAGTGTGCTTTAGTGCCATAGCCCTTATGCTTTGCAAATTCGTAACCGGGATACTTTGCGTCTAACTTGCGCAAAAGCCTGTCGCGGCTAACCTTTGCCAACACAGAGGCCGCCGCAATTGATGCACTCTTGCCGTCGCCGCCAACGATGCACTGCGTCGGCAAACCGAGCTTTGGATCAAGGTTACCGTCAACAAGGGCAAAATCCGCGGGTGTTTTGAGACCAGACACGGCACGGCGCATTGCCAAAAACGTTGCTTGCAAAATGTTTACACGGTCGATTTCTTCCGCGTTCGCCAACGCAACTGAGTAATCCAGCGCCTGTGCGGTAATCACGTCAAACAGACGCTCGCGTGTATTTTCGCTCAGTTTTTTTGAATCGTTCAGCCCTTGGATTGCGCAGCCTTCCGGTAACACAACCGCCGCCACACAGACAGGTCCCGCCAGCGGCCCACGCCCTGCTTCGTCAATCCCACAGATGCATACAAAGTTCTGTGCGCGGGCAAGATTTTCATACATATGCCAATTTATTGCACAGTCCGTCAAATTTAAAAATCCTCCGCCGAAAAATCGGGCAACCTTGGCGTGGGCTTTGGCAAGCGCCGCAGCGGATCGTAGATGTACTTTTTGCAGGACATTCCCGCATGGGTAACGCCGCGTTTTGGGCACAGCACGCTATTGCCGTCCGGCGCGATTTTGCCGTAGCGGCAGTATCCGCATGAGGGCGGAAGGTTATTGAAAAGCGGCTTTCTCATCCGTTGTCACCCATTCATCGCCGCAAACAATTCCCTGTTCGCCTTGTAGAGCTTTTGGAATACGGTGTAATTCCGCGCGTGCACGGCGGCGTTTGCCACGTTTGGCCCGAATGTCTTGACCGCAGGGATAAGCGCCTTCGTCGCCTCCAAATTGGGCAAAAGGCCCAAGCCCACCGCTGCCACGGCTGCCGCGCCAACCGCGCCTGCATTCTGGGGATTATCAACGGTTTCGATTATCTTGCCTGTCACATCCGCAAGGATTTGGCAGGTCACATCAGAAAGAGCGCCGCCGCCCACAAAGCGCAGTGTATCCGATGGCATGACCTTGCGCGCGGATACCTCAAGGAACCAGCGCAGATGATAACAGACGCCCTCGACAACCGCACGGATTAACTGCGTTTTTCCGGTATCAAGGCCGACGTTGAAGAACATTCCACGGGCATTGGGATCCTCAAACGGACAGCGATTGCCATGCAGCCACGGTGTGAAAATCACTCCGCCGCTGCCGGCAACAGTGCCGTCTATAATTTCGGAGAGGTACTCATAAAGGCTGGTATATTTTGCCTCAAAGCCCTCGGTAACATGTTGTTTTTGCAGATAAATGCCAATTTCATCCAGCGCAAGGTGATCTTTGACCCATTCAAGGCACTTGCCAGCCGTTTCCAACTCACCAAAGTAGTTATAAAGTCCGTTTTGCGCGCCGACGACTGCGGCAATCATGGCGGAAGTATCCACAATACTCTTGGTGACTACAGTGCTAACCCAGCCGCTTGTGCCGCTGTAGACGTGGGTGTCGCCGGGAGCACACGCCCCCGCCCCCACCGGTATAAGGCTCGCGTCGCCGCCACCGCCAAAAACGGGGATGCCCGCCGTCAACCCCAGATCCTTCGCCGCTTTATTCTGCAGCTCACCCGCTTTTTGCGCGGATTCGATAATCGGCGGCAGGTGCTTCATATCCACGCCCAGCATCTTGCAGATTGGCGCACTCCATTCGCCTTTATGAATATCGTAAATTAGCGCGGCAAAAGCGCTGTCGCGCGTCATCACAAAATTGCCGGTCATCTTGGCGATGAGCGACTCCTTGACATCCAGCCATTTTTCCGCGCGGGCAAAAACCTCCGGCTCGTTTTCCTGCACCCACTTATATTTCCACACCGGGTCTTTGACACTGGCCGCCACCGCGCCGGTATATTTAAGCGATTTGAGGAGCCGCCCAAGGTTCGCACCGGCAATCTGCGGGCCATATGCCATGCCATCCTTAAGTTGCTTGCGCGCGCGCTGATCCATGTAGCTCATAGGGTTGCGCACAGGCAGGCCATCCGCCCCGGTGAGCACAAGACCCTGCATTTGTGAGCAGAAGGAGATGCCGTCAACGGCTGCGTCCTGCCCGGACATCACAGCGCGGGTAGTTTTGACCATCGCCGCCCACCACTCGTCAAAGACCTGTTCGGCACTGCCATCCGGCTTGGTATAAAGGCCGTAGCCAGCGGAGTTGAACGCCAGCAGACGAATACCATCATCCACGGCAAAGAGGCAGGTTTTGACGCCGGTTGTGCCGATATCATAGGCTAAGATGTGCGCGGTTTTCATGGTGATTCTCCCCATAGTTATCCAATTTAACGGCGATTGACAGGCGTTCGCTGAAAAAACGCTGTGCATTTGATAACGCACAGACCAATCATGCCTTAAGTTGCCTATACAAGCGCAGATATTCACGCGCGGAAACATTCCACGAAAAGTCGCATGCCATGCCATGCAGAATCAGTGTACGCCAATCGTCCGGCCTGGCATACGTCTCCAGCGCACGGCGGATTGCGCCCAGCATATCGTGCGCGTTATAGCTTTGGAAGGTAAAGCCGTTGCCTTCGCTATCACCGATGTCGCGTATGCTGTCCTTTAAGCCGCCAACCGCACGGACAACCGGAACAGTGCCATAACGCAGAGCGATCATCTGCGAAAGCCCGCAAGGCTCACTCTTAGACGGCATGAGGAATAAATCGGCGCCCGCATAAACACGGTGCGAAAGTCCGGGGTTAAAGCCTAAAAACAAACCAAGCTTGTTTGGGAAATCCATTCGGGCACGCTTGAAGAAATCCTCATACTCCTTGTCGCCGCTGCCGAGTACAATGAACTGCGCGTCAGTATTGCCAAGGAACTCATAAAGTATAGGTTTGAGCAAATCCAAACCCTTGTGCCCGGTCAGGCGCGTAACCATAGCAAAAAGCGGGACTTCCGGGCGTTCCGGCAACTCGAACTCTTTTTGCAGCACAGCTTTACACACAGCTTTGCCGCTAAATTCCTTAGCGCTGTATTTTTCGGCAATAGCTTCGTCCGTTTCGGGATTGTAAGCCTCAGTGTCAATGCCGTTGAGTATACCCGAGAGCTTCCACTCTCTCTCTCGCAGAAGTGGATCTAAACCGTGGCTAAACCAGGGGTCGAGTATTTCTTGTGCATATGTTGGGCTGACAGTCGTCACTGCGTCGGCGCACTCAATCCCACCCTTAAGGAGGTTGACATTGGCGCCAAATTCAATTAGCTTAGCGTCCTTTGGGTCAACCCCAACTACTTCAGCGAGAAGCTCCTTGCCGTACTCGCCCTGGTACTGCATGTTGTGCAACGTGAACACAGTCTTAATATCCTCGTATCCGGGTGTGTTGGCGTATAGACAGGTGTAATACACCGGCGTAAGGGCGGTCTGCCAGTCGTTGGCGTGGATGATATCCGGCTTATATCCCACGTGCGGCAAGATTTCGAGCGCAGCGCGGGAAAGGAAAGCGAAACGCTCAGCGTCGTCATAATAGCCATACGCGCCAGAACGCTTGAAGTAGTATTCGTTATCAATCAAGTAATAGATAACGCCGCCGAT
>JAIRYC010000084.1 GCA_031267965.1 Oscillospiraceae bacterium
GCGTCGCGGCTATGCGCGATGGTGGGGACGCCGCAAAATCCAGCTGACCGACAAGGGTATTTCTCGCGAGGACTACATTGGGGCACGGTATTTGGCGCAAGATTTGTGCGTGTCGACGAACGCCCTGCTGTTGGCGTTAGTAATGGTATAACGAATACAGTTGCAGCTAGTTATATTCAGACAAGTGGCGTGGCCGCCGAAATTCCAGCAGCAAGCAAAACTGGTTATTATGTTATGACAGTTTGTTACGATTTTTATGATACCAAAATCGTTGTAACAAAACACAGTAAAGTATTACGTGATAAAGTTGCAAAAGTCAAAAGCCGTGACGGAAGCAATACGATTCAGCAAAAATCATTTCCCGGTGGAATGCTTACTTTGGTTTGTTCTAACGCTCCGGCAAAATTAGCGGGCGCACCGATACGTTATGTCTTTGGTGATGAACGCGACCGCTGGGCATCAAGCGCGGGAACTGAAGGCGTGCCTTGGAGGACACAAAATGCGTGATATACAGCTTGTCTACAACGGCGTTGACATCTGTCCTGAAATCAGCCTTGCAAAATGTCTGCATGAAACAATGGCAAACGGCAAGGCTGATTCTCTGCGATTCTCATTTAACGACAAGCGTAGGCTATGGGACAGGTGGAATCCACGGCAGGGCGACACAATAGGCAGGAATTGGCTGGGGTTGGTTTTGACGGTGAAATCTTTTTCGAAAGCGAATAATAATAGGAGGTACAGCATGGCATTGATTGCACAATGGCGAAGCAAGCGATGGGAGGTCAGCCCTAAAAAATTACCGCGCTTGAAGGGCTTAACACATCATATAAAGTGCAAACCAGCACCGGCAGCGACGCGGAGGGCGGTACAAGCTCAACCAAGCGCACCCTTGAACCACAAAGCATTTCATTTACCAGCAAAATTGCCGCCGTCACCGGTATCAAAGTACACAATGAAATTAAATCATGGGCGGCATTGGTTAATTGAGTCGGAACGCTGACAATTGGCGGACTTCGATTTGGACCAAGCAAACTTCGGCTCGTTGACGTCACCCCATCAGAAATATATGTTGACACAAAAGGACGGTTCCACGAAGCGGAACGGTCCCCTACATTTGCGGAGGACGCGCCGGAATCGGCGGCAAAAAAATCTTCAAAAACCGCGCCCAGAAAAGTCCAATCCGCGCTTAAATTCTCAGAAGGTTTATCTGCTGTGGATGTTGGAACTGACAAGGACGATAAAACTCAAAAGAACCCCGAAAACAGCAGAATGGACGGACGCTTAAAATGAGGATGTGAAATCATGTTAGCAACGGGGAATGGGATTGCGGCAGTCTGTACTGGGAATCTGGTACAGATTGTGCGTGGTGAAGCGCCATATGAACGCCTGAAGGGTATTGACAGGACTTTAATTGACCAACCAATGGGACTTATCCAGTTTATGCCCCACGGGATGAACGCGCCGGGGATTTTATTTCTGTCCTATGAAAGCGCAAACGTGTACGGCGTGTTTCCCTCCCGCGCTTCGGGTCAAAGTGGCCCGAAGCGCGGACAAAGAAAACGGGCGGCGTCTTAATCGGCGTTGCCCGTTTTTCTTACCCCCGACCATTTCAAGAATGGAGGTACATTTTATGCAGTTACCAATCCGATATGAAACCGAAGTGAAAACCTCACGCCCATTCTTTCCCCAAAGGACAGGGAAAGCAGGAAACGCGAGGTGGAAACTTGCCTGTATAACGTGTTCAGTAAGTACAAGGACAAAAAACACAGGGCGCAAAAATAGCAAAGACAACATTGCGGTAGGGGGCTAAAAATGCTATAATATATATGTTGTAAGAGTCTCCTGGAAGGGAGTCAATTATGAGCGTAAGAGTTTTCGCTTTCCCTCGTCTTTGAAAAAATGCAACATAATATTCCTCCTTCAACAATACAAATAGGGGTATGGGTACATTGTACTCTATATGGGATATGGCTGTCAAGAGAAAAACAAAAAGAGACAGCCGGTTTTCGGCTACCCTCTTACATATATTCTAATCGCCTTTATGACATACGGGAAAAATGCTCCACCGCTTTGGCAAAATCCTCAATGGTCTTTTCGGCGTCGCCGTATTAATCTGAATCAGAATGTCCTCGCAGGGAACGTCCTTATCTGTCATTTTTTCAATGGCCGTAAGCTGACCTTTGAGTTTGTTCATCCGCCTGTGCAGATTGTCCGCATCCATACATTGCCGTATATCGCCGCCTCCTTATACCGATAAGGGTATGTGCATATTATAGCGGTTTGCGCTCCGTTTGTCAATCCGCGGTTCCAAATAACCGTCTGTGCCACAATTGTAATGCTCGGCAATACCACTGCCATCCCGCCGCTGAGGGCGATAAAATTACCCCATAACGCCGAAACGGAAAATTTCCACGAATTTTCTCGAAAAAAACCTTGACATCCGTTCCGCAATCCTTTATACTATATTGAGGTTAGTAGAAACTAACTGATTTTTCAGCCGTGCGGTTAGTCGCAACTCACCGCCCCGGCGCAAAGGAAGGGTGAACATGATGCCTTTGACAATGGCTAAAATCGGGGAGAACTCCTCCATCAAAAAAGTGGGCGGCAAGGAAGAAACCCGCCAATTTCTCTCTACGCTGGGGTTTGTGCCTGGCGCTCATGTATCCGTCATCACGGAAATCAGCGGCAATGTGATTGTCAATATCAAGGAATCCCGTGTCGCTATCAGCCGTGAGATGGCGCAAAAGATTATGGTTTAAAAATTCACATATAAACAAGAAAGGAGAACCATTCATGCAAACACTGAAAGAAACCCAGCCCGGCGTTACCGTGCGGGTGAGCAAAATCGGAGGGCAAGGCCCCGTCAAGCGCCGCATTATGGAGATGGGCATCACCAAGGGTATTGAAGTTCATGTCCGCAAGGTTGCGCCGCTTGGAGATCCGGTGGAAGTGACCGTTCGCGGTTACGAGCTTTCGCTGCGCAAAGAGGATGCGGCATTGATTGAGGTAGAATAAAGTGTTCCACAACTCAGGCGGCGGAGGAAGCGGTTCTCCGCATTTTATAGGCCTTGGCGTTAGTTGCAGCTAACCAAAATTTCTGCAAATTATCAGATTAGGAGGATGGTTATGTCTATTAAAATCGCGCTTGCCGGCAACCCCAACAGCGGCAAGACAACTCTGTTCAACGCCCTCACCGGCTCAAACCAGTTTGTTGGGAATTGGCCGGGTGTTACGGTGGAAAAGAAAGAAGGAAAACTGAAGGGTCGCAAGGAGGTTGTTATCACGGATCTGCCGGGTATCTACTCTCTCTCGCCTTACACGCTGGAGGAGGTGGTTGCCCGCAATTATTTGATTGACGAGCGGCCCGACGCCATTTTGAACATCATCGACGGCACCAATCTGGAACGCAACCTGTTCCTCACCACCCAACTCACCGAAATGGGTATCCCCGTGGTGGTTGCCGTCAACATGATGGATGTGGTGAACAAGAGCGGCGACAAAATTGATACCGCCCGGTTGTCTAAAGAATTGGGATGCCGGGTGGTGGAGATTTCCGCATTGAAAGGCCACGGCGTCATGGCGGCGGCGGACGCAGCCGTACAAGCGGCCGGCGGAACAAGGACCGTGCCGCAGCACAGCTTTTCGGGCGGTGTGGAGCATACGCTGGCGCACATTGAGGAGCATGTGTTGCACGGCAAGCCCCAAGAGCAGCAGCGGTTCTTTGCCATCAAACTGTTCGAGCGTGACGCGAAAATCATTGAGAAATTGGGCATTACCCCGGAACAAGTGGCGCACATTGAGGACGACATCAAGCGGCGCGAGGAAGAACTGGCAGACGATTCGGAAAGCATCATCACCGCCGAACGGTATACCTACATAGATTCCATCATCAAGGACTGCGTGAAGGTCAAAAACAAGGGCAGGCTCTCCGCTTCTGACAAAATCGACAAGGTGGTGACCAACCGCTGGCTGGCGTTGCCGATTTTCGCCGCCATCATGTTTATCGTTTATTTCGTTTCAGTCACGACGGTGGGTGCTTTTGTCACCGACTGGACGAATGACGGCCTTTTCGGCGACGGTTTTTTTATCGGGAGCAGCGGAAATTATGAAGAAGTCGCCGGTGAATTTGATTCGGCGCAAACGAAAATTGAAGCCTACATTGCCGCCGCCGAAGAAGCAGGCATTGACACGGCGGCGCTGACCGAGACGCTGGAAGCAGAAGAACCTGACGAAGGCATAATTTCCGCGTTTGTGCAAGAGGCGTCCGACGCGGACATTACCACCGACGCCGAGATATCCGACGACGAAACCGGCGAGGTGGTGGAAACGCTGCCGGTTACCGCCGCCGAATTTGAAGCGGCGCTGACGGTTGAAGAGTCGGACCCCGCCGATTACGGCACATGGGTTCCCGGCATCCCCGTGTTGGTTGAAAGCGGCCTAACCGCGATTAACTGTGTGGATTGGCTGCAAGGCTTGATTCTGGACGGTATTGTGGCGGGCGTCGGCGCTGTGCTGGGCTTTGTTCCGCAGATGCTGATTTTATTCTTGTTCCTCGCCTTTCTGGAGCGTTGCGGTTACATGGCGCGCATCGCCTTTATCCTTGACCGTGTGTTCCGTCGGTTCGGGCTGTCCGGGAAAAGCTTTATCCCGATTCTGATCGGTACGGGCTGCGGCGTTCCGGGCATTATGGCGGCGCGGACCATTGAAAACGACCGCGACCGCAAGATGACCATCATGACCACCACTTTCATCCCCTGCGGCGCAAAGCTGCCGATTATCGCCCTGTTTGCGGGCGCAATCTTCAACGGCGCGGCGTGGGTGGCCACCGCAAGCTACTTCATCGGCCTGGCGGCGATTATCTGCTCCGGCGTTATTCTCAAAAAGACAAAGCTGTTCTCCGGCGACGTCGCCCCCTTTGTTATGGAGCTGCCGGCCTACCACTGGCCGACTCCTGGCGGCGTACTTCGTTCTATGTGGGAACGCGGTTGGTCCTTCATCAAGAAAGCGGGTACGATTATCCTTCTGGCCACCATCGGCGTATGGTTCCTTTCCTTCTTCGGCTGGGTGGACGGTTCGTTCCAGATGCTTGGTGAAGAAAACATGGACAGCAGCATCCTCGCCCATATCGGCAATGGAATCGCTTTCTTGTTCACGCCCCTTGGCTGGGGACATTGGCGAGCCGCCGTCGCCACCGTTACCGGGCTGATCGCAAAAGAAAACGTGGTCGGTACCTTCGGCATTCTTTATGGCTCCGGTTCGCAGTTTTGGAACACGCTTGCAGACCCGGCTGCCGACGGGTTCTCCGCCTTAGCTGGTTTCTCCTTCTTGGTGTTCAACCTGCTTTGCGCCCCTTGTTTTGCCGCTATGGGCGCCATCAAACGGGAAATGAACAGCGCCAAATGGTTCTGGATCGCCATAGGCTATCAGTGCCTGCTGGCTTATGTCGTTGCACTGTGCATTTATCAACTTGGAATGCTGTTTTCCGGCAGCTTCGGGATCTTCACGGTCGCGGCGCTCCTGTTGGTGGCCGGGTTCCTCTTCCTGATGTTCCGTCCGGCGAAGAAAAATCGGCTCGCATCAAGTGTTCTGCATAACAAGAGTTAAAGGAGGCTCTCCATGTTCGGTTTCTTTGCAAACAATTGGGGAAGCATTCTGATCGGCGTCATTGTTGCGGGAATCGTCGCGGCAATCGTCGTCAAAATGGTTCGGGATAAACGAAAAGGTAAGATGATCAGCTGTGACTGCGGATGTAAAAGCTGCCCGAAAGCAGGCGGCTGTCCTCCGAAGTGAGAACCTGACCCGCCAACGAAATCAAAGATTTCGGGCGAGTACCCCGGAACCTTGTTGCTTCGCAATAACAACAAGTAAACAAAGAGGCGCGGGCTTCTGCCCGTCACAGCCCGCGCCTCTGAAGCTTGGAGGTGATCGGTATAGAAACATTGACGTCCGGTATGGAGGATTATCTGAAAGCGATCTACCGCCTGCATTGTCAGGAACCGGCAGGCGTGATATATATCAACGATATTGCCGCTGATATGGGCTTTCACAAATCAAGCGTATTTCGTGCGACCGTTGTCTTGAAGGCGAAAGGATCTCTGATCAAGGAACGCTATACCGGTCTACTCCTTACAAAAGAAGGCTTGCGCCAGGCAACCTTTATCACACAGCGGTATACCATTCTTCAGCGTTTTTTGCAGGAGGTTCTGCAAATTGACCCAGGCACGGCAAGTCAGGATGCTTGTGGGATGGAGCACGGGATTAGCCACCGAAGCTATGAATCGCTCTGCCGCTTTTTGGGAGATTGATGCCCAAATAAATGCGCCGATGTACCAATATTTTTTAACCGCACGTTAGTTATAACTAACGAAAACAGCAGCAGAAAGAAGGTGAACCTTGAGGACTTTAGCGAAAAAATATGCCCACTTCATGGGGCAGATCCGGGACGCCCATTGCCACCGGCATATAGAGACCATATTTCTGTATGTGGCAGCGCCGATTCTCCGTGGCGCAAAAGCCGCCGCTCTGATTTCGCTCCGGCCCCATTGTCTGGAAGCCTGGCAGGAGCGGCAAAACGCGCTGCGCAAGGCAACCGGACTGCGGACGCTGGAAATCAAAAAGCAGCGTGATTCTGTGCTGTTGCTGATTTATGACGTGAATGCCATCTGTGAGATTTTGGAGGACACGCTGACGGTTGCCCTGCTCACCAAATACGGATACCCGGCGGGATGTGACCCCAGAGCGGCACTTAGGTACCTGAAAGAACGCTTTTCTCATGAGAGCTTTCCCCATGAGGTAGGTCTTTTTCTTGGGTACCCTCCCGAAGATGTTTGGGGCTTTATTGTCAATGAGGGCAGAAACTGCGTCTGCTGCCGTTATTGGAAGGTATACCACAATGTGGAACAGGCGCAGGAAATGTTCCGGCAGATTGATGAGGCGCAGAATTATGCAATGGATGTGCTGATGCAGCCAACGCCGATTCATGTCGCCGCGAAATTACTCAAAGCGATCTAAAAAATATTTTATAAAAGGAGACTATTATTATGCAAATCACAATTGTTTACTGGAGCGGAACCGGCAACACCGAAGCCATGGCGAAGCTGATTCAAGACGGTGCACAGGGCGCGGGCTCAGCGGTTACGCTGCTGGAAGTGTCCAAGGCGGACGCCTCGGCGTTGGAGGCCGATGTGTTGGCGTTAGGCTGCCCGTCAATGGGCGCAGAGGTTTTGGAAGAATCCGAGTTTGAACCATTCATTGAATCCATTGAAGGAAAAGTGTCCGGCAAGAAGCTGGCGTTGTTCGGTTCCTACGGTTGGGGCGACGGCGAATGGATGCGAGACTGGAGCGCACGGATGGAAAAGGCTGGTGCGGCACTGGCCGCCGAAAGCCTGATTGTCAACGATGCCCCAAGCGGCGAATCGGAGCAGCAGTGCAAAGATTTTGGCGCGGCAATTGCGAAATAGGACTGTTCGGAGGTGATGAGTATGGAAAAACTGATTTTACAGGTGGAAGGCATGACCTGCGGCCATTGTGAGCTTGCCGTTCAGGATGCGGTGCGCAAGCTGCCGGGCATCAAGAAGGTCAAGGCAAACAAGCATAAGAAGCAGACGGCTGTGGATTATGACCCGGCGCAGGTTACGCCGGAGCAGATTGACAAAGCTATCAATGATACCGGCTATCGGGTGCTGTCCTAAAAAAATCGCCAAACCGCTCCGCTCTCACGGAAAAGGCGGGGCGGTTTAGCTTTATCTGAAACAGAGCAAAAGTCTTTATAAGGAGATAAAACAAAGTAAATGGTCGAAACCATTGTCCCCAGCAACAACATCAAACACGAGATACTTTCTGCGTATTGTTCGGTATATACCATGACCGGCGACGGCGACAGCAGTTCGACCGTGTACACCATTTTCCCCGGCGTATCGGTGGTATATAACGACTTTCATACGGCGGAATGTAACTCCAATTTGCGTTACACCGATCACGTTATCAGCATAGACCACTGTGCCGAGGGCTGCATTGAATGGGAGCATGACGATGGGAGCTTTTGTTATCTTTTAGACGGCGATATTCAGATTTCCGCCAAGACTGATCATCTCAACCGCTACGGTTTTCCCGTCAGCCATTATCACGGCGTCACCGTGAATTTCTTTCTGCCTCAGGCGCAAGAGAGCTTAAAACGAGCCTTCCCCTCTATTGATTTGGACTGGGAATCGCTGTGGCGTCGATGTCATGAAAAGAGAGACGTCTTTATTCGGCGTTCCGAAAGCACGGTACAGAGTTTCTTTCAGGATTTGTATCGGCACAGAGAAAACGCCGATCCGGATGTTCTGAAGCTGAAAATCATGGAACTATTGCTTTTCATCACAAAAACGGAGCTTACGAAAATTGAAGTGCAAAAGCCGTATTTTCATCCTGCTCAGGTCAGAAAAGTCCGGGCGATCAAGGAATATCTCTGCGAAAACACGGACCGGATGATCACGACCGCCGAGTTGTCAGCGGATTTTGACCTTTCCCTTTCCGCTTTGCGGTCGTGTTTTAAGGCTATATACGGTCAGCCCGTCAATACATTTATCCGGCAGTACCGTCTGCAAAAAGCGGCTTTGCTGCTGCGAACGGGCGAGATGAGCGTTACCGATGTGGCGCTGGAGGTCGGATATGAGAGTCTCAGCAAGTTTATCTCTGTGTTCAAGGCGGTTTACGGGACAACGCCGCTGAAGCACCGAAAACAAAATAAAGAAACGGAACATTTTTAAACGGTGTGGGACAGAATCGCGCCGTTTTTTCATTTATAATAGTAGAAACCGCATTTGGATAAAAATGCGGAAGAGGGGAGGAAACTCGTGAAACCAATTCACAAGCCGCTTTTTGCGGCGTTTTTATGCACGTTGATGGTGTGTGCTTCCGTTATTTCGGCACACGCGGGGGCAATGAAAGACCTGCCCGCCGGTGAATACGCCATTGATGCAAAATTAAGCTGCTATGTCAGCGCTATGGGTGGCATTGAGTTCGGCGGGCCGCTTTTGAAATCTGCCAAGGTCGCTTCGAACGGCGACGGAAAATTGCACATGACCCTTGCGCTGGACAAAAGCAGCGTGACCATTTACGGCGTCACCTGTGACACCTTTGTGGATAAGAATCCGTCCGCCATCGGTGAGGACAGAGGCGTTCAAAACGGAACCGTCGGTTATTACGACCGGAGCGGCGCTTTGCATACGGACGGAGTCAAAACCACCCTCAGCAAGGACACCGCGCTGAACGCGGCGGGCAACGCGGTTCATTATGTAGATTCCATCGCCTTCCCGGTAAGCGTTGAAAGCGGCGAATACCGACTGACGCTTTACATTAACAGCAATGTGATGGGCGTGCAGTTTTGTGAGAAAAACAGCAGAAGCACCGCTCAAACCTATCCTGCCGTTCTGACCGTGAATTGGAGCAGTGCGACTGTCTCTGCGGCGGCGAATGGGTCGTCACAGACCACAGCTTCCACCGGCACAGCGAAACCGGCAACACCGTCAGAAAATGCCGCCAACCCCGATAATACCGATTCGGGTGCGGGCGACGTCACAACGGTTGTCCAAGACGGTCTGAACATCCACTATGCGGACGGAAACGGCAGTTCCGCAACCGCAGCTCCGGTGATTACGACTGAGGTGCAGTATTTTGCCTATATGAACAAGACCGCGTTGCTCATTATCGGAGCCTGCGCCGCTGTTTTGGTTGCGGCCGGCGTCATCCTGATGATCAGCGCAAAAAAAACAAAAAAAGACGCGGTTCATGCGGATGAATCCGCCAATGAAGGAGAAACGGACGAATGAAACGATTTTTAACACTTCTGACATCCGCGTTTCTTCTGCTTAGTATGGTTTCCTGCGCCGTGATGAGCGCGCCGAAGGAGGAGCAGAAGGATAGTGAAATGTCGCTTGTGTCCACGTCGGTGGCGATTTGCAGAATTCTTGACGAGCTTGGTTATGACAACGTGATCGGCGTACCGGAAAGCAGTCAGGAACTGCCGGAGCGATATAAAAATGTAATGACAGTGGGTGCGCCCATGACACCGGATTATGAGAAAATCAAAAGCCTTTCCCCGGATATGGTGCTAACGCCAAAGTCGCTGGAAGGCACATTGGGGCAGGATTTTGACAACGCCGGGTTGAATTCCGCTTTTTTGGATTTGTCCAGCGTAGAAGGTATGTACAAAGCGATTTCTTCCCTTGGCAGGCTGCTTAAATGTGAGGATAGGGCCGCGGCGATGGTGGCTGATTATGAAAACTATATGTCCTCCTATAAAGCGCAGTCCGGCGACGCGCCCTCCGTGCTTTTGCTGATGGCCTTCCCGGACGGCTTTTACCTTGTGGCCACAGAAAAATCTTATGTGGGCGGCCTTGTCAAGCTGGCGGGCGGCGTCAATGTTTACGAAAATTACAAGGGCGACGAGAACGGTTTCGTCAACATCAACCCCGAAGACGTCAGCACAAAAAAGCCTGATATTGTCATGGTATTCGCCCATTACGCGGAGGCTGATGCTTTTGCCTATATGAAAAAGGAATTCCAAACCGGCGCAGCCTGGCAGCGGAACGACGCCATAAAAAACGGCAGGGTTAGCTATCTGCCGTCGGAATATTTCGGCATGAGCGCAACACTTTCCTGGAAGGACGGGCTGGACTATCTGAAACCAGCCTTGTTCGGTGAATAAATGAGCAAAGAAAAAACCATTTCCAATCTCCGCGTCACGCTGATATTTATCACAACCGTCGTCCTGATTCTGATTTTATTTTTGACCGCGATGAACATCGGCGGTCTCAAGACAAGCCCTGCCAAGTTGTTTGGCGGACTGTTTATTCGGTATGACAAAGACGCCGCCGTCATATTTGAGTTGCGCTTCCCCCGCATCGTCGTTGCGCTGCTGGGCGGTGCTTTGATGGCAGTTGCGGGCGTTTTGATGCAAGCGGTGATGAAAAACCCGCTTGCCGATCCGGGCATCATCGGAATCGGGTCAGGCGCGGCGTTTTTCGCCATTCTTGTGACGGCGCTCTTTCCCTCGCTGGCGGTGTTTATGCCTGTGTTCTCGTTTTTGGGCGGGCTGCTGGCCTTTGCCATTGTCTATACGCTGGCATGGAAGGGCGGCGAAATCAGCGCCATCCGGCTGATTTTGGTGGGCATTGCCGTGAACGCCGTATTTACGGGGCTGTATCAGGCGTTTGATCAAATGACCGGAGGGCGGAATGTTAACGCAGCAAGGGTAATCAGCGCGAATATCTCATTGAAAACGTGGAACGACGTGAAAATTCTGGCTGTTTACGCCTTGATCGGGCTGCTACTCTGCATCTTGGCGGCGAAGAAATGCAATCTGCTCAGCCTTTCTGATCAGACCCTGCACAGCTTAGGCGTCCGCGTAGGGCGAACAAAAATCACGGTATCGGTCATCTCCGTCCTTCTGGCGTCTGCCTTTACCGCCGTGGTCGGTACGGTCGGTTTTCTTGGCCTGATTGTTCCGCATATCGCCAGATTGCTGGTGGGCAGCGACCATAAGCGGCTGATTCCATACAGCGTGTTGCTGGGCGCCTTTATCTTTCTGCTGGCGGATACTGTGGGCAGAACAATAGCCTATCCTTACGAAATCAGCGCTTCGGTCATCATGGCGGTCGTCGGCGGCCCCGCCTTTATCATTCTGTTGAAAAGGAGCCGCAGAATTTATGGATAATCATTCAATTGGGCTGTGCGCCGAACATCTCTCCTTTTCCTATGTGAAAGAGTGTTCCGTCATCAACAATATCAGCTTTTCGATTTCCGCCGGGAAGATCACCGCATTGATCGGTCCCAACGGCTGCGGGAAAAGCACCCTGTTCAGTCTGCTGACCGGAAAGCTGAAGCCCGACGCGGGCAATATCATTCTGGACGGGCAAAATATCAGCGACATCAAACGCCGGGATATCGCCCGGCGTGTTTCAGTGGTGCATCAACAAAACACCGCCCCGAACGACATTACGGTGAGACGTCTGGTGGCGATGGGAAGAACGCCCTACCAGACGCTGTTTTCCTCCGCTCAAAACAAAAATGATTCTGACGCGGTGGAGCGGGCGCTGCAAATCACCAATACCGAAAAACACGCCGACCGCATGATTTCCACCTTGTCCGGCGGACAGCGGCAGCGGGTCTGGCTGGCCATGGCGTTAGCACAAGCCACCGATATACTGCTATTGGACGAGGTCACGGCCTATCTGGATATTTACTATCAGCTGTCCATCCTGAAGCTGGTCCAAAATCTGAACCGTGAATACGGCATGACGATTGTGCTGGTGATGCACGACGTCAACCAGGCGCTTACCTATAGCGATGAGGTGATGGTGATGCAAAAAGGCGAGATGGCGGCGTTCGGCAAAACGTCTGAGATCATCACGCCGGAGCGGATTCGCGATGCTTTCCGCGTTAATTCGAGGATTAAAAGCTGCGATGGAAAACCGTTTTGTTTTTTTACGGATTGAGCCTTTAAAAACTTCTTAATGAAACGGAACACTTTTCAAAGACACGGGACAGAAAAGAGCCGCCCGATTCGATATAATGATATGGCAAAGAAAGACTGAAGGAGGAAACCTTGAACATGAAATTCAGTAAGACCGAACAAAAACGAACCGGCATTGTTTTGATTACAGTCGGCGTAACCGCCGCCTTGTGTGTGATATTTTTTCTGGTGTTCGGCAGCAAGCTGCTGTTCAAACCGGGTATGGAAATTGAACCGAATCAAAATGTGCCGTCAGCCGGCCCGGTGGATTCCATCTCTATACCGGGATTTGAAAAGCTGACTATCCCGACCAAAAAAACAGGCGTATCGGTCAATTTCTATAACCCGGAGGGCAACGCCTGTTATTTTGAAATATCCATCATTCTGACCGACACCAAAGAAGAACTCTACAAATCCAAACTGGTGCAGCCGGGTCAGAAGCTCTATCGGATTGAACTGAATCGAGGGCTTGACAAAGGTACATACCAAGCGACGCTTCATTATGGCACCTACTCGCTGACCGACCAAACACCGATGAACGGCGCAAATGTTCCGTTTATATTGGTGGTCGAATAACTGAACTCACAAGCGGAAACGCTTTGAGAATAAAAAAGTTGCGCAATGCGCAGAAAGGAGTGCACACCAATGCACAATCAAACCAAAAAGACGACAAGCAGGCTCCTCTCCATGCTTGTTGCCGCCGTTATGATTCTGGCGGCGTTTTCCCTGACCAGCCTGACCGCTCTCGCGGCCGGATATGATGACCTGGAGGACGGAAAAACCTATGTTGCCGACGCTGATCTGTCCTGCTGGGTTTCGGCAATGGGCGGCGTACAATTCGGCGGCGGAGGAATTTTCGACGGCCAGGTCACTATCAATGTGGACGGAAGCGGCAACAAATCCTTCACCATGAACTTCGCGACGGGCGGATTCACTATTTATGGTGTTGCGGCAGTCACTTTCCTTGACGCCAACCCGGAAAATCCAGACACCTCCCGCGGTGTTACGCCTGGAACCATCGGCATCTACGCCCAGGACGGCTCCACGATTATTACAGATGGTGTTTCCTATACCGAGAGCAGCAACACCGCCGTGAACCCGTTCGAGAATCCGGTACCGTACATCAATTCCATCACCTTCCCGCTGCCCTATGACGCCAACGCCTACAACCTGACTTTCTATCTGAACAGCCAAGTCATGGGGATGCAGTTCTGCAACCCCAATGCACAGGCAACCGGCACACCCTATCCCGCTGTGTTGACCATTGACTGGGACTCCCTTGAGGAAGTCAAAACGGCGGATGAAACCGCCAATCAGTCTGCGAATGTGATATACGAAGTGACCGGCGGCTACGAAGTCAAAATCCCCGCGACCATCAATGTGAACAGCACGACCAAGGTCGGTGAATATACCGTTGAGGCCGAGAATTTTGTTCTTCCCGCCGGCGCATATGTTACCGTGACCGCCGATACCGCCGGCTCCGTGGCCAACGGCGGCAAGACCATTCCCTTCACCAATACGCTGGAATCCGGCAAATTGCTGATCACCGGCGATACACTGGACGGCACTGTGATCGTGACTGAGACCGGTAACGGCACAATCCCGGGCACCTACACGGGAACCTTGGAATTCACCATCAATTACTACGCCGAATAAGCGAAGTAATCCGTGTGAAGCTATCAGGGATAACCATATGTTGTCCCTGATAGCTTCTGTAGAGAACTATTTGAGTACCAAACCGGGGAGTTGGTCCTATACTGAAAAAAATACTTGCCAAATGCCCGCAAGCCGAAAGGGTTTGCCGGCAGGACGTTTATTTCCCTCATAAACAAGGGACACACGTCTCTTTCCGAGTGCGGTTTAAGTCTGCTTAAAGTTCTGTTGTTCCGGACGTCGGATGCGGCGTTGTCGTCAATATCGCCCAGTTGCTGAAAAAATCCGCCCATGGCAATGTATGCGGGCTGGATTATTCGAAATTGAGCGTAAAGCAATCTGTGTGGCGGAACAGAAAAGTCATCCGGGGTGATAGCCGCGCTGACATCCGCTTTGGCAGTGTGTCGGATAATCCGTGGCCGGACATTTTTTTTGATATCTTCACAGCTTTTTAAACCGTGTATTTCCGGCCGGATTTTGCGAACGGCCTCAAGGAAACGCTCAGTTTGCTCAAGTCCGGCGGCACACGGATGATATACAATGAAATGATTCAGCCGGAAACAGGCGTCTCCCCTTATCAGTTTTATATAGATGCCATCGACCTAAAAGCTTATAGCGCCTCGGATTTTAGGAAATATCCTTCGGAAACGGGTTTTGAACGTGTTGAGATGATAACCAAAGAGAAGATTGGAATTTGCGTGATTGTGAAAACGGAAAAGGAAAAATAATGAGTGTGATTATAATAGGCGGTCATGACCGTACGATTTGTCAATACAAAAATATTGGCAAGGCATATCAACGTCGTTCCAAGGTGTTTATACAGCCGACGGACAACCTTTTGTACTGTTTACGCATTCGGTATCGCACAAGATGACGATTGTCGCTAAGAATCAGGCGGCGCAAAAAGGCGTCCGGCTGGTGTAATTTCATTCCGGTAGCGGCAGTGCGCTCCGAGAAATTTTAAGCAGTTTTTTCAGAATCAAGGAGGTTTTATCCATGCCTAAGACAAAAGAGCAATCTCCCGACTCGGTGCAAAAGAAGGCTGTTAGAGGCCCTGTGCGTTACCTGTTTATCGTGCTGGGTTGCATCGGTCTTGTGCTTGGCACAGTAGGAATCTTTCTGCCGTTCCTGCCAACCGTCCCGTTTTATCTGCTTACGCTGCTGTGTTTCGCAAAAGGCTCAGCCAAGCTGCATGAATGGTTTATCTCTACGAAGCTATACAAAAAACATTTGGAAAGCTTTGTCCGCAAACGGGCGATGACCTGGAAAACTAAGTTGTCCATCATCGGCTCGATCACGCTGCTGATGGGCATTGGCTTCATCATGATGAGGAATGTACCCGCCGGGCAGATTTGCCTGACGATCGTGTGGCTTGTGCATGTGCTGTACTTTATATTCCGGGTCAAGACGGTGTGCAAGGAGCAAATGAACGGCCAAAGCGGAGGCGACTGATATGATGATGAATAAACGCCTGATTGCGATGGCGGGGCGCTCAAAAAAGTATATATATCTTTGCGTGGTCTTTCAGTGGATGGGTCTGCTTGCCAACGCGGCGGTCATTTTTGCGGTCGCGGGACTGTTTGGGCGGCTGTATGAACAAGATTTTTCTCCCGCCGCCATGCTGACCACGCTGGCGGTCGGTCTGTTTGGAATTCTCCTGCGGGTGATTTGCGGACTGCTGGCCAATCGGATGAGTTACCGCGCTTCCGGTGGCGTGAAAAAGACGCTGCGGGAAAGCATCTGCCAAAAGCTGCTGCGGTTGGGGCTGTCTTACAATCAGCACATCTCCACCGCCGAGGCGGTTCAGCTTTCCGGCGAGGGCGTTGAGCAGCTGGAAATCTACTTCTCGCGCTATATGCCGCAGTTTTTTTACAGTCTGCTGGCGCCGCTCACCTTGTTTGTAATATTGGCCTTTGTCAACATCAAGGCGGCATTGGTTTTGCTGGTGTGCGTGCCGCTGATTCCCGTATCCATCATGCTGGTGCAGAAATTCGCCAAAAAGCTGCTGGCGAAATATTGGGGCGAATACGTCACGCTGGGAGATAACTTTCTGGAAAATGTGCAGGGGCTGACCACGCTGAAAATCTATCAGGCGGACGAATACAAGAACCGCGAGATGAACGCTCAGGCGGAGCGCTTCCGCAAAATCACTATGAAAGTGCTGACCATGCAGCTCAATTCCGTCTCACTGATGGACTTGGTGGCATACGGCGGCGCGGCGGCGGGCGTGATTGCCGCGATATACGAGTTGGCCGCCGGGCATATGGATTTGTCCGGGTGCGCTGTGGTTATCCTGCTGGCCGCCGACTTCTTCATCCCCCTGCGCTTACTCGGTTCCTATTTCCACATTGCCATGAACGGCATGGCGGCTTCAGATAAAATGTTTAAGTTGTTGGATGCACCGGAGCCGGAGCAAAAGACCGGTTTCATCTCAAACACGGATATTTGGCTGTCTGACGTCTGCTTCTCCTACGAGGAAAATCGCGAGATTTTGCATGACGTCAATATGGTTTTTCCCAAGGGCTTAACCGCTATCGTGGGCGAAAGCGGCAGCGGCAAAAGCACAATCGCGGCTTTGCTGATGGGACAGCACCAAATCAACAGCGGAAATATCTTTATCGGAGAAAGCGCACTGTCCGAGATCCCGGAGGACGCTCTGGTGAAGCGTGTCTGTCTGATCGGGAATCAAAGCTATCTCTTCAAGGGCAGTGTGCGGGAAAATCTGTTGATGGGTAACCCGGCAGCCACAGACGCGCAAATGCGCTGTGCACTGGATAAGACAAATCTATTGGACTTTCTGCAAGAGGTGGATGGGCTTGATACAATGCTCTCTGAAGAAGCGGCCAACCTGTCCGGCGGTCAGAAGCAGCGTCTTGCCATTGCCCGCGCTCTGCTTCATGACAGCGATATTTACATATTTGACGAAGCCACGTCAAACATTGATGTGGAGAGCGAAAACGACGTGATGGCGCTGATCCGCGAGATGGCAAAAGAAAAAACACTGATTGTGATTTCCCACCGTCTGGCCAACGTGCGTGAAGCGGACAATATCTATGTGCTGGAAAACGGCGCGTTGGCTGAAAGCGGCGAACATAACTCTCTGTTGCGGCAAAACGGTCGGTATGCCGTGCTGTGGGAAGGTCAGCGGAAGCTGGAGCAATATCGCAGGGAGGAGGTTTTGGCATGAAGCGAAACGGTTTTACGGTTGCCGCACGGTTGATCGGTCTGGTGCGTCCCATGCTGCCAACGATGCTGCTGGCAGTTTTTATGGGCGTGATCGGCTTTTTGTCCGCCATCGCCATTCCTGTTCTAGGCGGATACGGCATTCTCGCGGCTTTGGCGCATAACGCGCTTACAGGCATTGTGATTTTGCTGATTATCTGCGCTCTGCTGCGGGGCGTATTGCGCTATACCGAGCAGTTTGCCAATCATTATATCGCTTTTAAGTTGCTTGCCTTTATCCGAGACAAGGTGTTTCATGCTCTGCGCCGCCTCACACCCGCCAAGCTGGAGGGACATGACAAGGGCAGCCTTGTCTCCCTGATTACCGGCGACATTGAGTTGCTGGAGGTGTTTTACGCGCATACCATCTCTCCGGTGGCGATTGCCTTTCTGGTGTCGCTGATTATGATTGTTTTCATTGGGTTGATTCATCCGCTGTTAGCAGGTATTGCGGCACTGGGTTATCTGATGGTGGGCGTATTCCTGCCGTTGCTGATCACAAAACTCAGCCGCAAAACCGGAGCGGAGCATCGGGAGGAATTTGCGAACTTAAACACTTTTTTGCTGGAAAGCTTGCGAGGACTGCGTGAGATCATCCAGTTCGGTGCGGGCAAACGCCGTTTGGAGGCACTGAACGCACAAACTGATTCATTGGCGGGCAAGACGAAAAAGCTCAAGACCTACGAGGGATTGACCTTTGCCCTGACTGGCACGCTGATTTTGATGTTTTCCTTTGCCGCGCTGTTTGCATCGGCAGTGCTCATGCAAAGCGGGGCAATCACTTCCAGCGGCTTGGTAATTGCCGTGATTGCCATGATGAGCTCCTTCGGCCCGGTGACGGCGCTGGCCAATCTGGCAAACAATCTCGCCCACACCTTTGCCGCCGGCAACCGCGTGCTGGATATTCTGGACGAGGAGCCGGTCACTCATGACGTGACGGACGGAATGAACGCCGTTTTCGAGGGCGCAAGCTGCGAAAACATCGGCTTTGCCTATGGCGGAGAAAAGATTCTGCGTGATTTCAGCATGGACTTCCCCAAAAATCAAATTATCGGGATCAGCGGAAAAAGCGGTTCCGGAAAATCCACCATTCTGCGGTTACTCATGCGCTTTTGGGATGTGCAAAGCGGCGCAGTGCGGCTCTCCGGCCAAGACGTCCGCAAGCTCAACACCCGTTGTCTGCGGAATTTGGAAAGCTTTGTGACACAGGATACACAGTTGTTCCACGATTCTATCGCCAATAACATCCGTATCGCCCGGCTGGACGCCACGCAAGAACAAATAGAGGAGGCTTGCAAAAAAGCCTCGCTGCACGATTTTATTGTGAGCCTGCCAAAGGGCTATGACGCCGACGCGGGCGAGTTGGGCGGCAGCCTTTCAGGCGGGGAACGCCAGCGCATTGGGCTGGCGCGGGCTTTTTTGCACGACGCGCCCTTTCTGCTGCTGGATGAACCCACCAGCAATCTGGACAGCCTAAACGAGGCGGTGATTCTCAAAGCCCTCAAGGATGGAAGCAACGGAAAAACCGTTGCTCTGGTTTCCCACCGCCGGTCTACAATGGGCATTGCCGATGTGGTTTACACGGTGAAAAACGGCCGGATGAGTTGATGAAAGCATTACGGACAAGAAAAGTCCATGGCACGGGAGATGATTTCTCTCTATTGCCGAAAGAATCATAAGGCGTTATAAAGGAAGACTGTGTAAAGATGGTGACGGGATGGTTTCCTATGTGGGTATGTGGACTGGAAATCGAACCCGCTGCGCGTGCACTCTGAAGTATACTCTAGTACATTTGCGCTTTTATCTGACCGTTCCACAATGCTTCAAAAAAGAAAAAGGCGAAGATAAAAAATTATCTTTCGCTTATTTGTAAGAATTCACGTTATATTTTGCTTGTCGAGCCTCTCTATTGACAAATAAAGAGGACTGTGATATAATAGTATACAATGGGTGCAGTAATGCAGGAGGCGTGACAAATTTTGTCTGACGAGGAGCTTGTAAAGCTTGCGGCACAAGGCGATGATCGTGCCATGGCAGAGCTAATCGCGCGGATGGAACCGCTTGCCAAAGCTAAGGCGGATCGGTTTCCCTCTTTGCCAATCGGCGAGGATGACCTGTTGCAGGAAGGTATGCTCGGTTTCCTCAACGCTGTGCGCACATTTCGTCCGGAAAATGGGGTGCCGTTCCGTAGCTACGCTGCGGTGTGCATTCAAAACAGCATCTTTTCGGCAGTACGAGGGCAGTTGACGCGCAAGAGCGAGCCTAATCGGCACATGGTGTCTTTTGAAGAAGGTACATTGCAATCATTAGTGGACATTCAGCAAAACCCATTAGATGAAATTGCTGAATTTGAGCGTGAAATGCGCTTGGAAGCGTTCATTGGCGAGAATCTGTCACAAAAGGAGAAAGAAGTACTGGCACAGCGGCTTGCAGGCAAGTCACAGTCGGCGATTGCGCTGACATTAGGAATAAACTCAAAATCCGCAGATAATGCTCTGCAAAGAATCCGCAGAAAACTCAAGAAATTTCAGATAGAACAATAAATGTTTCCGTAGCATTAAAGTAATGTGGTGGGTAACCATCTTACCGGTGCGATTCCGGTCGGGGACGATATTCTTTTCCAAGCGAGGTCAACCATGTTCGAAGACAAGACCCTCACCTGCCGCGACTGCGGCGCAGAGTTTGTGTTCACCGCTGGTGAACAGGAATTCTATGAGCAGCGCGGCTTCACCAACGAGCCGAAGGCGTGTCCTGTGTGTCGTCAGTCACGCAAGACACAGCGGCGCGGCGAGCGCGGCGAACGCGAAATGTTCGAAGCCGTTTGCGATTCCTGTGGCGGCACTGCGCGCATTCCGTTCCGTCCCTCTGGTGACCGTCCGGTGTACTGCAGCGACTGCTTCAGCAAGCAGCGCGAAGGCTAAGCAGGACTGAGGGCATAACCCCTGCCCCGAGGGATCAGGATTTACAGGGATAAGGGCAACCTTGACCCAAAGGCGTGACAAAACTTAGCGCCCAAACGTTTTGGCTTAAATCTGCAAGTACCTGACAGGCGACACAAAGGGAGTTTCTCAACGAGAGACTCCCTTTGTATGATGGTACAGAAAAGGGCTGTGGACAATAAGCACTTAACACAAAACATTCACAAAATCAATAATATGGCAGGGCAAATCTTTGAAATGATGGAGATGCTTTGTTGCGCCATCAGGAGGACGGTGGCTGGCGGGT
>JAIRYC010000012.1 GCA_031267965.1 Oscillospiraceae bacterium
GGGCCGCCTGCGGCGGCGAAAGCAACCGCCACGCCCGCTAGGCCAAGTGCTACGGCGACCTCCACGCCGGTCGCGCCGGCGAAAGCGACCGCCACAGTATACAGCCCCAAAATTGGTGATAAAATCATCATCACCGCCGCTTATGCTGGTAGCGCATATGACAAAAAAGCACCCAACCTCAAAGCAATGGGCACACAGCGCGTCTTGATGCGGTACTATCCGGGAGCGGCGTACCCATGGAGCTTTGGTGATGGCAAGGTTGTCACTGGATTTGCCAAAGCGGCGGGGTTCAGAAAGGTATAGCAACGTATTCGATAAACGCGGCGCGCGAGCGTCGTTTTTATATACCAAAATTCAGAAAGAGGTGAAAATGTGAAAGTCCAAAAAGCTTATGAAATCACAAACGCGCGAATTTCCTTTGTGTCACTGGTCGATAAGGCGGCGAACAAAAAGCAATTCCTTATCACAAAGGCAGAGGCTGGTAGTGCGAACTTCTCCCTGCCGGGGCGTGTGCTCAAAATGGATGCCGAACAGCATCACATTACAGGCATCGTTTACACGCCAATGGAGGAAGACACGCAAGGCAGCTACATGACTGCGGCGGAAATCGAGAAGGCAGCGTACTGGTTTGCTAAAAACGGCAACAAGATTGACCTGCAGCACAATTTCGTAGCGTGTGATACTGCGGCAGTGGTTGAAACATGGGTTGCCAAAAGCGACACCGAGATTGACGGCGAGCCAATCAAAAAGGGCACGTGGCTCATGACCGTGGAAGTCACAGACGACATAATCTGGCAGGCGGTCCAGAAGGGCGACATCACAGGCTTTTCCATGGGTGGTATTGGTACGTATTCCGAAGAGGATACGCCCCTCGCCCCCGTGACGAAAAGTGAAGAGACCCCGCAGAAGTGGAACATCTTCAAACAGTTGGGCGCGCTACTCGGCTTTGGCGTTGTCCAAAAAGGTGACGTCGCTGAGCTCTACAGCAAAGCTATAAAAGTCACAGAGTTCTGGCGGGCTTGGGACGCTCTGCAAGATGTGCTCGCGCCCTACAGCTACGCTGCCAACGAGACGGTGCTGGAAACCGATGAGGAAAAGATTCGCACCGCGTTGGAAGAGTTCAGCGCCATCATCACACAGGTTTTAACGGAGAAAGGCGGCATCACAAAAGCGGTGTCCTCTGCCCCCATTGTAAAACACCAACAAAACAAGGAGGAAACACCAATGACCAAAGAAGACCTTCAGCAAATCACTGAAGCGGTTGTGAAGGCAATGCAATCGCAGGAGATTCCTGCAACGCAGGTGACACTCACCGCTGAGCCCATTGCCGCGCCAATCACGCTGGCGCAAGTCCGCGAAGTGATTCAGGAGGAAATCCAAAAAGCGATTAACCCTTCTGAACCCACTGCGGATGACGCGCCCGTGACGCTGGCCGCAGTGACCGAAGCTGTGCAAAAAGCACTTGAACCGATGCTCAAAAGTCGCGGCTTGCCCAGCAATCTGAATGGCGCCGCAAGTATTGAGAATCAAGCAGACCCGCACTATCTCGCGGGTTTGCTGTAAGAAGAAAGGAGCGTTATCATGCCTATTTCCAATCGTCAGATTGTGCTTGACGCATCTGTCAACACAAGCAACATCACAAGCGGACTGCTCAATCCTGAGCAGTCCCGCGAATTCATTCGGCAGGCGTTCGAGAAAACCGCTCTCGGCGGTGTCATCCGTAGGGTGATGCGAACGTCCCGCACCGGTGAAATCGACAAAATCGGTATCGCCGGGCGCATCCTGCGCAAGAAGGTTGAGAACATCGATGCCACCTCCAGCGGCGGTGCGCCCGTGCCGGATGCGGCCACTGGCCAAATCACGGGCTATCGCGCCAAGCCCAACTACAGTTCTGTGCCATACGCCTGTACGGCTGTGCGCCTCCCCTGGGAAGTTACGGAGGAAGCCCTGCGCGAGAACATCGAGGGCGAGAGCCTTGAAGCCACTATTTCCGCGCTGATGGCTACGCAGGTTGGCGTCGACCTCGAGGACTTGCTCCTCAACGGTGATTCGGCCACTGCCTCTGGCAACGCTGATTATGACTTCCTCAAAATCAACGACGGCTGGGTGAAGCAGATCTTGGCCGGCGGTCACGTGAGCGATGCCACGGACAACACGGACCTCCTGAGCATCTTCTATGCCGCTGTTGCCGCGCTCCCCAACAAGTACAACAACGGCAAGCTCCGTTGGTTGGTCAGCCCCCACATGAAGCAAAACTGGGAACAGTACCTGCTCAATCAGGCTGTGACAGCCGGCGGCAATGTGCCTGATTCGCTCTACAGCGCGCCTGTGAGCATTCCCATGCTTTCCGTGCCCTCCCTGCCCGACGACAAGATTCTCCTCACCGACCCCCAGAACCTTGTGGACGTCAACACCTACGGCATGAAGATTCGCAAGACCACCGAAGGTGAGCGTGCCATCATGGAGGACAAACGTTTCTATGTGATTCACTTTGACCTTGACGCCGTTGTGGAGGAGCTGGACGCGACCGCCATCATCACCAATATCGGTGCGGTTACGCCGACGCCGTAAGGAGGGCATCATGGCAGACTACAAATTGAAGCTTATTAAGGGTAAGTCCTACAATGGGCTGGGCTTGAAAGCGACTGAGAACTCTCCCGTTGTTACGGTAATGGACGAAGCAATCGCCAAGCGCGCCGTCGCAAGCGGGTACTTCCAGCTGTTGTCTGAACCTCCACAGGAGGACGACTTGACCCGGCTGACCGAGAAACAGCTGGATGCCTATGCCGCGGAAAACGGCATCTCGCTGGAGGGACTCAGAGGCGAGAAACCAAAGCTCGCCGCCATCCAGGAGGCCCTCAAAGCTTTGGAAGACGAAGCCGAAGATGCGGAAAGCACGGTGGATTTTGAGGAAGGTGAATAACCGTGGCGCAAAGACCGTGGGTAACGCCCCAAGAGGTGAAAGACTACAGCGATTCTGCGGATGCGCAAAACCGCGCTGACACAAAACTCGCTGTGGACATCTCACGGGCCGAGCAATACGTTATCAGCTATACCAGCAACCTATTTGCTCAGTATGAGCAAGTGCCTGACGCGGTGAAAACGGCGGTGATACTACTCTCCGAGCAGTATGCCGTCCGTGCTAAAGCCTCGTCTGGCGTGTATAAGTCTGAGACCTTCGACGACTACGCCTACACGATGGGCGACCAAACTGGTATTGACTATGATGCTCTTGGGCTCGTAGCACTGCTTGACGGCTATGTTGTGGAAAAGTCCAAAGGCACCGTAGCTTTACAACTTCGCAAGCTGTAGGAGGTGGGGGCATGAGCCTTGAAACATTGCTAGACCACAAGTGCAACATCTATCACATTGTGGAAACGCAAACTTCACCGGGCTACGGTTTGGCTACATCTGCCTCTTTCAGCTATCCAGAGAACCCAGATTTGCAGCAAGTGCCTTGCCACTTTGCCGTGCGCTCTGCGGATGCCGGGGCAACCCTCATTCAGCACGAGCCGCAAAACGACTTGACTTGGCGAACAAAGCTGGTGTTGCCGCTGGGCACAGACATCCGCCGCAACGACAAGGTGGTGAGCCTTGACACGGGGCTGGAGTACACGGCGGAACAGCCCCGCAACATCCGTAACCACCACCTGTTCGTCTATGTGCAGCGATTGAAGGAGCAAAAACCTCTATGAAAGGCACGAACATTATCTTTAACACAGATGAGGCGCGTATCTTTTTTGAGGAGATGAAGCTTGCTGGCAATGGCGGTTTGCTGAAGAAAGAGCTACAACTCTTTCTGGAAGAAATCGCCATCCAGTTCCTTACAATCCTGCAAAACGCAGTACAAGGCGATTACGGCGAGGAATACCGGGCCATGGCAACGCGAAATCTGCAACATAGTTTCATGCGCGAGGATTCAGCAAGCGTCTTTGAACTGGACGCCGAAGCGCTCTCCGCGACCGTGGGGACAAACACAGAGTACGCCTCACACGTCAACGACGGGCACTGGTTGAACCCCGGCGGTGTGGAAAAACGCTTTGTCCCCGGGCATTGGACAGGTCCGCCGGGGGACAGCGCGGCGCAGTTCATCTACGAGCCGGGCGCTGAAACTGGCATGGTGCTCAAACAGCGGTGGGTTGAGGGGCGGCACTTCTGGGAGAAGTCCTTGGAGGAACTCGAAAAGCTCATCCCCGGATTCCTGGAATACAAAATGCAGCAGTGGCTCGACAGATACTTTGTGTAGGAGGGACAGACAATGTGGGAACAAGAAACCGCAAGCATCACCAAATTCATCATGGACGCGGCCGGCAATCCAAATCCGTACTACTACAAAGTACCCCAGAGCTTTCTCGTTCCGGCAATCTACTTCCCCGCACCGCAGATGAGCACAAACGGCGAGGCGATGAACCACTACAAGCTCAGTTTCACGTGGTTTATCAAATTTTTCCACAAGACGACGCAGGAGGCTTACACGCTCGCCTACACCGCGTTGCAGGAGCTCAAGCGTGTAAAACACCTACTTCCGATTGTGGACGACCAGGGCGTACCCACGGGCGAGTATGTACGCCTAAATGACCCCAGCCTCAACATGGTGGATGACGGAACGGTACAGCTGCAAATCAGTTGGGATAGCCGCCGACCATACTATGCTGACGAGGTTGCTGCTGCAACAGACAATCACTTTGACCTGTTTTTCAAAACAGGCGAATATGCCGAAACCGCAATCCCCGAAGATGCGGCGGCACAGGCAGAACAATTCATCCCAGAACAGGAGGAGCCGTAATGGCAAAAGAAACTGAAAAGACTCCCGCGCCCGCAAAGCAAGTGGCACTGGCACCCAAGTTTCCGCTGAGCACCCTGCAAGAGCACTGCAAAGCACTCTTTGGGTGTTCCACAAGCGTCTTCATCGGCGCAACGCACACGCTCACTGGCGAATTCAGCAAGGCTGAGATTGCCGACGCAATCACAAAATGGAAAGGCAAGGAGGCAAAATAATGGCAGGTGGAACCTTTACACCCGGCTTGGAAAAAGTCCGCCCGGGCATCTACATCAACTTGGAGAGTTCGCGCCCCGAGCCAACGCCCCAGGAAGTTGCCGGCACCGTGGTGATCCCCCTTGTGGGGCACGACTACGGGCCCGCAGGCGAGTTCATTGCGCTGGACAAAACCGCGCCGGACAAGCAAATCACCAAACTTGGGTACAGCATCTATGACGACGACCCCAGCGGGAATATGCTCATGATTCGCGAGGCGTTCAAGCGCGCGCGGGTTGTGCTAGCGTACATTCCTACGGCGGGTACTGCGGCGAACGGCGTTGTCACCACAGGCGCGGACAAAACCCTCGTCACACTCAACGCCTCCGCAAAGTATGGCGGAACCCGCGGCAACGCGCTTTCGTTCTCCATCGTGGCAAATCCCGTTGCGGGATTTGATGTGACGGTGTATCTGGACGGCGCCGCCGTCGCCCTCTACAAGGGGCTGGCGACCATAGCCGACCTTGCTGCGCAGAACAACGCCTACATCACGTTCAGCGGCACAGACGGCGGGGCACTGCCGCCCACGGCGGGGCTCACGCTCACGGGCGGTGCCAACGCGACGACCTCCAACAACGACATCGCTGCATTCCTCGACGCCGTCGAAACTGTGCACTTCAATGCGCTGGCGGCGCCGTTCACCGACTCTGATTTGCAGCAAATCGTCGCGGAGAAAATCCGCGTCCTGCGTGACAGTGTCGGCAAAACTGTCACCGCGGTTGTCGCCGGCTTCGCCGCCAACCATGAGGGCATTGTCAACCTGACCAACAGCTACTCGGTGGGGGGCACAGCGCTCACCGTGGCGCAAGCCACCGCCTGGGTTGCCGCCGCCTGCGCCGCCGCGACCTACACCCAGAGCAACACCAACACCGTGGTTGAGGGCGCGCTGCGTGTGGTTGACGAGAAAACCAACGAGGACGCCGAGGCGGCGATTCTCGCGGGCGAATTCTTCTTCTCCACCTCGGACGCCGGCACGGTGATGGTGGAGTACGACATCAACAGCCTAACGGACTTTGCCAAGCCCAAAGACAAGAGCTATCGCAAAAACCGCGTCATTCGCGTGTTTGACGCATTCCGGCGCGCCTTGCTGGAGACCTTCACCCCGGGCAAGTTCGACAACAACGAGGAGGGCTTTGACGTCCGCGAGGGCTTGGGGCGCGCAATCCTCTTGCGTTTTCAGGGTGACGGCGCAATCAAAAATGTGGATGAGCAAAACGACTTTGTGATTGACCGCGGTGCAAGCCAAGACGACTCCACGTACTTCACCGTTGGCATCCAAGCTGTGGACAGCGCGGACAAGAGCTACTTCACCGTGAAAACGCGGTAAGGAAGGAGTAGATATAAAATGGCTTTGACTACCGAAAACATGCATCCCATTTCCGTGCGCGAGGGCAAAATCTTCATCGACGGTGTGGAGGTGTATGACTGCGTTGCCTATACCGTCAAATCCACGCCGGATGTTTGGACAGGCCGGGGGCTAAGCGAGAAATCTCCCAGCTCTCGCTGGCTGGGCGTTTCCCACACGGGCACCATCACCCGCCGGCGCGCTACGCCGTTCTTGGACGACATGCTCAAAAAGTATGAGAACACTGGCCGCACACCCGAGTTTACCATTCAGGGCGTCGCCAACGACAAGGGCAGCGACTACTACCAGAAGCACGGCACCCGCACCCACACAGCGACCGGATGTGTCTTCACGGGAGACATCACACGCATTTCTCTGGATGCCGCCGGGCAGGTGCTCGACGACGTTTTGACGTTCAACGCAAAGAACGTTATCTAGCAAAAAACTGGAAGGAGCAAAACCAATGGCAGGTAAAGACTTGTCTTTCTTCATGCGCAAACGTGAAGAGCGAATTGTGCAGGCGAAAGCCCCCAAAAGCATCACCGGCAAAAACGGCGAAGCCGTCATGATGGACATCCGGGTGTTAGAGCAGGCGGAGGTGCAGAAAATCAACAACGCCTACCGCACCACTGAAATCGCCATAGACGAACGGGGCAACCCATACTTCAACGACGGCGAGATTCTTCACACCACAACACGCGACGGCGCCAAGGCTGTGCGGCACATGATTGCCGAGGCGCTTGTGTACCCCAACCTTAAAGACTCCGCGCTCATGGAGTTCTATGAGTGTCACGACATCACAGACATGCCGCTCAAGGTGTTTCCGGATGCCGATGATTACGCCTACGTTGTGCGGGTGGTCATGGCGGCCATCAACGGCGATGAGAAGAAACTTCTCGAAGCGGCAAAAAACTAATCGCACAAGAGGGCAGTGTCTCCTGGTGGGCTGCCCTCTTGTGGAAACGACGGGGCTTGAAGCCGGAAGAATTCGAGGCAATGCCGCGCAGAACACAGCTGTTTTACATGGCAATGGAGCAAAGTGAAATTCAGTAGCGGCTCTGGTGAAAACCGGGGCCGTGTACATTTTTGGAGGTGAGGACATGGCAGGACTGCAAACCATTATCACGCTTGTTGACCAGATGAGCGACAAGCTTGACCGCATTGCAAATGTGGGCGTAGAGTCTCTCGATAAAATCGAAGGCATGGCTAAAAAGGTTGACGAGGGCTTTGATGAAGCTGGAAAGTCGACCAAAAATACAACCAGCGCAATCAGCGACCTTGACAGTATGATGGCAACTTTGGGCGTGACCAAAGTGCTATATGAAATTGAGCAGGGGTTTGTAAAAGCCGCCAGTGCCTCTATCCAATTTGAGAGCGCCATTACTGGCGTGTATAAAACGGTTGACGGAACGACGCAACAGCTCGCGGGGATTAGCGCCGAAATTAAGCGCCTTGCGGGCACAGAACTGCCCTCAACCACCACCCAAATTGCGGCGGTGGCGGAGTCCGCAGGGCAACTCGGCATCAAGACCGAGGCAATCACTGCCTTCACCCACGTTATTATTGACCTGGGCAACGCCACCAACCTGACGGGGGAAGTCGGCGCGGCAACGCTGGCAAAGTTTGCGAATATCACCAAAATGCCACAAGATAAGTATGAAAATCTCGGCTCGACAATTGTTGATTTGGGCAATAATTTTGCCACTACTGAGGCTGACATTGCGGCAATGTCGCTCCGTCTGGGTTCTGCTCTCTCCCTTGCTGGTATGGCGCCGGCGCAAATTATGGGCATTGCCGCAAGCTTGTCCTCCATGGGCATTGAAGCAGACGCCGGCGGAAGCGCATTCAGCAAGCTCATTACCGATATGCAGATTGCTGTGGAGACCGGCAGTGACCGTTTGACCGAGTTCTCGAACGTTGCGGGGCTCTCTGCGGCGGGATTCAAAACCGCTTTTGAAGAAGATGCGGCGGGAGCTCTTTACAGCTTCATCGCGGGACTCAATGACTCCGAGCGCATCGGCAAGACCGCAACGGTTATTCTGGACGACATGGGCATCACGGAAGTACGTATGTCAAACGCCATTCGCTCGTTGGCCGGCAACAGCGATGTGCTCAACAGAGCCTTGGAAACAAGTGCTACAGCTTGGGAAGAGAATACCGCGCTTGCTAACGAGGCTGAAAAACGCTACGGGACCTTGGAGAGTCGTATCACCATCATGGGAAATGCGGCGACCAATCTTTCTGTGGCCTTTGGCGACAAACTGACACCTGTTGTGGGTGAATTTGTCGATTTGGGTGCAGACTTGTTGAACGGCGCCGCTGGTATCATTGAGAAATACCCAAGCGTTACGGCTGCAGTTACCGGCGTATCTGTCGCCTTTACGGTCGCGACCGGCGCCTTGACGGTATACACTGTCGGTGCTAAAGTTGCTGAAGTGGCAACTAAAGCTTTTAACACGGCGATGAAAGAAAATCCCGTTGGTTTGCTTATTACGGGGGTCGCTGCGCTCACCGCGGGCGTGGTTGCCTTTGCGAAAATCATTGACGCGAACAACCCCTATGATGAATGGACTGCAAGCACACGCAAGCAGTACGATGCCCTACAAGAGCTCAATCGTGAATATGATGAGACGGCCGCGCAATGGGGAGAAACATCTTACTTAGCCTTGGATTTGCGCGGCAAAATTGACGAACAGACAGCCAGCTTTGAGCGCAGCAAAACCACACTCAAAGAATTCATTGCAGAGTGTGATAAAGCTAATACCGAATATGCGCAATTCGTCGCGACGCAAAAAGATACAGAGGCCGCCACCGAACTGGAGGCGCACCACCTAGGAACGCTCTCCTCGCGGCTTGTGACACTTGCCGAAAAGCAAAACCGGACAACCGTTGAAAACGAAGAATTCTTGACAGTAATTTCCGCACTGAATTCCTCTTTGCCGGGGCTCAATCTGCAATATGAACAACTGGCTGACTCCTCAAGCAACGCCGTGGATGCTGTACGGCTAATGATAAATGCGCAAATTGACTTGAAGAAGCAGACCGAACAGCGGGAAGCTCTTATCGAGAGATATGAACAGCGCACTGGTCAAGAGGAGCGCAGAGCGAAAATCCTTAGTCTGCAGGCTGACGCTGAAGAAAACCTTGCGGCAAAAGTGCAAGCACGCATTCGCCGAGAGCAAGAGGCGCAAGCGAACGGGACAAAGCCGCAAGGCGCATGGGACTGGCTCACGCCAATCATAGATGGCACGAGCGCCGCCGCAAGTGAGGTACGCAAACTTGATAAAGAGCTTGAACAACTAGACGCTGAAATCACTGAGAACGCGGCCAGCATAACCAACTTGGAAAATGCCTTAGCAGGTGTAACACCGCGAGCTGAAAATGCCTTTATCAGCTACAGTGACGCCGTTTCTAAAGCAACAGGCAGCATTCAAGGAGACCTAGACGACCTAATCAAAAGCTATAGCCTTGCTTATGATGAGTCACTTAAGAGCATTCAGGGCTCTATAGGGTTGTTCGACGAGCTGGACAAGAAGAGCGACATCACCGTGAGCCAAATGTCCTCGAGACTTGGTAAGCAGGCAAAATATCTGGAAGAGTACGCCGACAACATCGAGAAAGCGCGCCAGATGGGGCTTGACGATTCCTTGCTCAGACAGCTTTCTGACGGCAGCCAAGAAAGCGCCGACTATCTCAATAAAATTGTGGACGGCGGGGCCTCCAGCGTCGGAAAAATCAACCAGCAATATGAAAAGGTGGCGGCCGCACAAGCAGAACTTGCGCAGCAAATGACGGAAACTCAAATGGGCTTTGAGACGCAGATGGACGCCATTGAGAAAAAGCTGTTGGACTCTGTGGCAAGCATGAACATGGAAAAAGACGCAGCGGACGCGGCAAGCAAAACTATGAAAGCCTATGTCGCAGCAATAGAAAGTTATACGCCTGAGGTTATCGCCGCGGGGGGCGCAGCCGCAAAAGCTCTTGCCGACGCCCTTGCTAAAATCGGTTTTGGCAAAGCGCCAGAGCCCGACAGCAAGAACGCAATTGGCACCAGTTATGCCGAGGAAGGCATTTCTCTCGTCGGTGAAAATGGCCCAGAACTGGTACGGTTGAATGGCGGCGAGCAAATCTTAAACGCTGATACAACGCAAAAACTGCTGGACGCTGCAAGCAAGCCAACACTGATTCCTGCGCCCCTCATCGTGCCTCCCCCAGTGAACAACTCTGCGACCGCGCCGACTGGCGGCACAAGTCACAAAGAAATCACCATTAACTTTGCTGGCTCCGGCACCGTGAAAGCTAGCAAAGAAATGGGCAAAGATGAAGTGCTTGACATCATGGTTACACACCTAAGGCCCGTACTTGTAGGCATGATTGAGCAGGAAATCTTTGAGGAGGGCGATGGCAGCTATGGCGACTACTAAATACCAAATGTGGCTCACAGCGAACGGGGAAAAGGAAAAGCTCCGCTTCCCCGTTCTCCCAAAAGAAATCAGCATCCGCGATGGCAGCAAAAATCAAAGTGTGTCCATTGTAGGGCTGGGCGAATACACCGTGCCGCAAAGTGCCCCGGCGCTTGTGTATTCATTCTCTTGTTTCTTCCCCGCGACCGCCTACCCTGGCAGTGGCACAATCACAAAGCCCAAAACACTGGTGGATAAAATCCGCAAGTGGAAGAAAAGCGGCAAGCCTGTGCGATTCATTATCACAGGCGCAAACATTGATACATTCTGCACGATTGAAGACTTTCCCCGCTCTGAAATGGGCGGCGATGTGGGCACGGTATACTACTCGCTCACGCTGAAAGAAGCTATCACTCCGACCGTTCGTAAGGTGAAAGTAGCTGGCGGCGCGGCAAAAGTATCAAACACCGCAAAGCGTTCCAATAACACTGCGGCGCCCAAAACCTACACAGTCAAAAAAGGCGACTGCCTGTGGAACATCGCAAAGAAATACCTGGGTAGCGGCGCACGCTATAAAGAAATCTACAATCTCAACCGGGATAAAATCAAAAATCCTAATCTGATTTACCCCGGGCAAGTCTTGAAAATGCCATAGGAGGTGAGCGCATGGCTGGTGGCATTTCGCTACTGCTACAAAAGAATGGGACGTGGAGCGACATTAGCCGGCTCACGCAAAGTGTCACATGGAGTGGGCGCAAAGGCTCCGCAGCGCGCTCCCTCTCGGTAACTCTTCTTGACGACGACCGACAGGACCGCGCTGGAGTTAATGTGGCTGAAGGTAATCAGGTTATTTTCAGTCACAATGGCACTGAGCTGTTTCGCGGCATGATAATGCGACAGACACAAAGCCAAGTTAAAAATCTCACATTCCCCGCATGTGACAGTGGCATTTACCTTGCCAACAATCGAGATACCTTTTGCTACAAAGGCAAGACCGCCTCGGACATTTTTGTGGATTGCTGCAAACGTTATGGGCTAAAATATGGCGAGGTTGCGACAACAAGCTATAGAATTCCCGAGCTGGTTAAACCCGCAACAACACCGTTTGACGTCATCATGGACGCGCTCAGTCAAGACTTCAAAGCCACGGGCGTTCGGCACTTTCTTCAGTCTGAAAAAGGTGTTTTGTGGCTGCTCACGCGCCGTGAGAACATTCAGCAGTGGGTAATTGAGCCTGGGGCAAACCTTATTTCCTACACCTATACCCAGAGTATTGAGAAAACCAAAACGCGCATTGCACTCCTTTCAAAGGAAAATACCGTTGTAGCTAGCGCCAGAAACACAGCGCTCGAAAGCAAGATCGGCATTTTCCAAAATGTCGACCGTCCAGACGACAAACTCAGCCGAGCACAGTTGCAAAAACTCGCAGATTCCATGCTTGCAGAGCAAGGTATTATAGAGCGCATTCTTTCTGTGGAAGCTCTTGGCATTCCCAGCCTCATATCAGGATTCGGCGTGTATGTGCTGATTCCGCATTTGGGGCTTGCCAAAACATTCTACATTGACGACGACACCCACACTTTCAAGGATAACATGCACATTATGCGCCTGTCCTTGAGTTTTGCCAGTGACTTCGGCATGACTTCTGGAAGCGCTGGAACCGGGCACAAGGAAGACGATATCGTCCAATTCAAAGGTGGATATCACTACAGCAATTCTGGCGCGGCAAATCCCACGGGCGACAAACAAGCGCCCGGCGCGGCACGACTTACGCTCATTGCCAAAGGGGCGAAACATCCCTACCACCTCATCCACCAGGACAAGGCAAGCACGGTATACGGCTGGGTGGACACCGGGACATTTTAGGAGGGCGACATGCAGACAAGCATAAAAGGGCTGATTCAGGAGCTCGCGCCCACGGGGGCAGGCGTGATTGCCGCTACTGTGCTGAGCGTCAACCCGCTGGAGGTGCAGGGCATCGCAGACCAAAAACTCTTGCTCTCTGATGTGTCGCTGGTGGTGCCGCGGAATCTGACGGACTACACCGTCACCGCCGAAATCGCCGGGGCTGAACAGACCGTAATTCTCAAAAACGGGCTCGCCCCAGGCGACACTGTCTACTTGCTCTCCATGGGGAGTGGCTCAAAATACTACATTCTGGACAGGGGGATTTGACCATGGCGGTGGATATACCAATCAACATTGATGTGGTTGAGGAGGGCATTGAACTCCCCTCTCACACATATGCCCTTGACCTAGATGCAGGCAGAATTGCAGGATTTGTGGACGAGGTCGAGGCGGTCAAACAGTCTATCAGAAGTACCCTGCTGACGCCTCGCTTTGAATGCTTGATTTATGACGACCAATATGGTAGCGAGCTCAAGACACTGCTCACCGGGAAAGATTCAACGCTAGAATTGATTGAGGATGTGCTCCCGCGGCTCATAGAGGAGGCGCTTTCCACTGACGCCCGCATTCTGGGGGTATCCAACTTTGCGTTCGAGTTTCAGGAGGAAAGTATGTTTGTTTCGTTTTCAGTGAGCACGGTTTTTGGCGAAATCACAATGGCGGAGGTAATCTAATGTTTGAGGCGTATAGCTATGAAAACCTACTGGAGCAGGTTCTGAATGACGCACCTGCTGGGATTGACACAAGGCAGGGCAGCATTTTCTTTGATGCAGTTGCCGGCACGGTGTTCAAAATCGCCAAGCTTTACGGTGACCTGGATATGGTGCTGGACATGACGGCGCTGGATACAGCGACCAGGGAAAACCTCGACCGCCTTGTTGCAGAACGGGGGGCTACGCGATTGAGCGCGACCAGTGCCAGCTATCATGTGTCTTTTACGGGCATTCCACCGATGCCCGGGGCGCAGTTCTTCACAGGGGGGCAATACTTTGGGCTGGGGCAATATAACAATGACTACGTGCTACAAGCCGTTTTGCCTGGCGTTGCCGCAAATGGCATTGAGGCGGGTACTCCCGCAGTGCCCATGGACAACTACCCTGGCTTGACGTCTGCTACATTCGGCGCAATGATTGAGGCTGGTACAGACGCCGAGAGTGACGAGGATTTGCGTCAGAGACTGCGCGAAAAAATTGCGGGACCAGCTGAAAACGGCAACAAACAACACTATAAAACTTGGTGTGAGGAAATTTCTGGGGTTGGGCGAGCCAGAATCCTCCCACTCTGGGACGGACCGAACACCGTCAAGGGTATCATCTTCAACGCTCTGGGAGCACCCGCAGACGCCACGGTGGTGACACGTGTTCAGGCATATGTTGACCCTGATAATGACCAAGACGGCCAGGGCGACGGCTTGGGTGAGGGCGTCGCCAATCTCGGTGCGCACTTCACCGCCTCAGCGCCCACAACGCTCGCCGTCAACTTGACTTGCTCGGTGCAGCTCACGGACGGCGCGACACAGCCCCAAGCGCAACAGGAAATTACGGATGCACTCACCGCCTACCTCAAAGGGCTTATGCTCGACACCCCGGACGGGGAAGATTTGGTCGCCCGCTACACCACAATCGGCTCACTCATCCTTGACCAGCCCAGCGTGCTGGACTACCGCGGACTCACACTGAACGGCGGCACGGCGAACGTGGCAATCGGCGCGGAGCAGTGCGCCGTCACGGGAGGTGTGACAGTCAATGTACTATAACAACGGCTACGACACCACCGCCGAGGAGCTGCGGACATTCTACCCGGCATTCTACTACGGTGTGCGGGAAATGGAAGCCCTTTGGGCGGTGAACGGTGGATTGCTGGATGAAGTCATTGTCAACATTGACCAGACAATCAAAAACGCGTTTTTCCTGAGCATGAATTTGAAAATGGTGCAGCGGATGGAAGCGTTTTTCGGCATTCCTTTGGACGCGGCAAAGTCGTTGCAGGAGCGGCGAATTGTCTTGTTGTCATTGGCACTAGGCGCTGGGAAGCTGTCCGCTGCAAAAATCCGGCGGACAATCGCCTTGCTCACGGGCGGCGCGAACAGCACAGTGGCTTTTCAACCTCTCGATGAGACAGACAATAACTACCTCGTTGTAACAATCTATCACAGCGAAACGCAAGCGCCGCCGATGGACTCCATTGACCTGGTTTTGAGCAAAACCATTCCGGCACACCTACCGCTTACCCTGTCGCAGCAATTCGAGAACAGCGGGCATGTCTATGTCGGCGCGTACTATAAGCAGGGTGTGAGCGTAACAATCCAACCGCAGGAAACTTAAGGAGGAAAAATCTCATGGCGAACACATATGGAACAATCGTAACGGATGCGGGCATTGCCACTCTGGCGGATGCGACCGCAGCCGGTACCTCGGTGCCAATCTCTACCTGCGCGGTGGGTGACGGCGGCGGTGCGTACTACCAGCCCGAATCGACGCAGACCACACTGGTGGGGCTGAAGTGGCAAGGCAACCTCGCGGGGGTGCGGACGAACGCCGAAAACGCGCAAATCCTTGAAATCGAAATCGTTGTGCCGTCCAGTGCCGGGGGGTTCACCATTCGTGAAATGGGCGTGTTCCTCAATGACGGCACACTGTTCGCCGTCGCCAACACACCAGATATCCAGAAGACGGCTCTAGCCAGCGGCGCGGCGAATGAGACGAAACTTGTGATGTACATTCAGGTGGTCAGCACGGCGAGCGTAGAGTTCACTCTTGATCCCAATGTGGTGGTCGCCACCAAAGGCGACATCGCAGAGCACGATGCGGACGTACAGGCGCACGCCGGGCACTTCGTGGATGCTGTCAAGCACATCACGCCTGCCGAGCGTGCAAGCTGGAATGGGGCCAAAGAAAAAGCTGATTCTATCAATGCTGCTTCCGCTGTGCCGCAGTCGCTTGGGACTGCCGCTGTCGGAAATTCCGCAAATTATGCCCGCGAAAACCATGTGCATAAGCTTCCCACTACTACAGATTTGGGACTTTTCAAAACGCTTCTGACTGTTTCCGGCGACGGGTGGCAAACCGGAGACAGAACTGTCGCCGGAATTTCACAATATAACTTGATCGGTGTTATTGCAAAAACTGTCGGTGTTAACAACGACATTGCGCTTGTTGCGGCAAGAGGTATGTATGGCAATTTTGCGGCATCTTTAGTTTCGAGTGGGATACAAATCACTGTGCAGCTCTCGTTAAACGGAGATACGGCTCACCCGGAGGCGGCAAGTGGCAGGCCAGCATCGATTTTTGACGTCATGACTGGAGCTGAAATTACGTCAGGGGCAAAATTTGGAGTGACAAAAATCATAGGGATTTGCTGACGCCAAGAAGACAAGCATAGGAGTAAAACCTGTTGAATAAATCTTCATGAGCAAACGCCAGAGGCTGCGCTGAGAGGTGAAAACGGCCTTGGCCCAATCCTGGCAAGGTTGTTGGATTCGCTAAAGCAAGCGGCCCAGGAAGGCATGATAAGTGCGGAGCGATACAGGAACAGCGGCAGTGTTTATACTCTACCGCTGTTTTTTTATTTTGTGGCGCCATTTATAAAGCAAAACAATCAGCAAAAACGTCGTCAAAATGCACTGGCGAAATATCATTGCTATTTAGAAAATCGAGGAACTCAATTGCTCGGGCCGCTTCACGAAATACGCCGCGGATAAGGATGTCTGCTTGGCTCTGGAGACGCAATGCCATAGCAGAGGGCAGCAGCGTTTGCGGCATGACCGCGAACAGTTGAGTATTTGGACATAAGGCAGTCCCCTTGCACAATAGTCTGTAACTTTTTATTACAAAATTTCCCAACTATTGCGAGTATATCAAAGCTGCTCAGGTTTGTCAACAGCCTGCTAGCTTTTAATTTGATCCGCCACGTTTTTATAATTTTATTGTAATTTATGAGATTCGTTTTGTAATTAGCAAAGAGAATCGAACCATTCAATATGCTTATTCTGTTGCGCATTATTCTATTATAGAAAACAATTAAACCAAAATACCTGTTTTTCTATTGAAAAATGGGTATTTGCTTATGCGCAGCTTCGGCTCAAGCAATTAATCGGTTTGCCTGCTCTTTTTAAGGATAAAAAGTTTGGCAAGAGTTGGGGGCCGGATGCTGCAAATTGACTACTTTTGTGACTACAACATTGTGCTGATTGCGGCAGAAAATACACGAAACGGTGGAAATAGCGCGGCGCGAATTGGCGTTGCGGGTATAACAAAACCCCTTGTTAACGTAAGTATTTGCAAGGGAATGTGGGTGGTACACCATCAGGGATTCGAACCCTGGACACCCTGATTAAGAGTCAGGTTGATATTATGTAAAAGTCCTCGCTGCCCTCACTGCCAGCGAATCACAGCGCTCATTTTCTAGGTGACCCGCGTGCCCACGCACCCAAATGATTTCGACTTCATGCCGCTCGGTCTGCGCAAGTAAGCGCTCCCACAAATCCGGGTTGAGTGCCGGTGTTTTATCCGCCTTAACCCAGCCGCGCGAACGCCACGACTTTGCCCAGCCTTTTGTAATGCCTTTCTCTACATATTGCGAATCCGTCGTCAGTGTAACACGGCACGGCTCCTTGAGCGTTTCCAGTGCAACTATGCACGCAGTCAGTTCCATGCGGTTGTTAGTCGTATGTGCCTCGCCGCCGGATAGCTCCTTTTCATGTCTGCCAAAGCGCAAAATTGCGCCCCAGCCTCCCGGACCGGGGTTGCCGGAACATGCGCCGTCTGTCCATATTTGCACGCTGGGCTTATAAGACATCCCAAAATCTCCTTCAAATAAAATGCCCTGCTATCCGCAGAACAGCAGGGATATTTTAGCACATTCGCGCCGTCTTCGCAACCGGCAATCAGCCTTTTGATGGCAAATACGGGAGCAACTGCTGCGCAAACGAGCGCACAGAGGTAGTCTGCAAGGTAACGCGTCCGGGTCCGGTGATTTTGGTGTTAAAAAAGCCTTCGCCGCCAAAAAGCACATTGCCAACGCCCTTGATGGACTGCACGTCAATCGTGCACGTCGCGTCACACATGGCCAGTGCGCCGGTATCGACAATCAGCGTTTGCCCGGGCACCAAGTCATACTCAACTGCGTAGCCGTCAATCTCAAGGAATGCCGTGCCATTGCCTGTGAGCCTTTGCATAATGAAACCTTCGCCGCCGAAAAAGCCCGCGCCAAAACGCTTTTGGAAGAACACCGAAATCTCCACTCCCATTTCGGACGCGAGGAATGCACGTTTTTGGCAAACAATTGGTCGGTTTGGGTCAATTTGCACGGCGCGGATTGAACCGAGGAAGCTGGAACCAAAGGCGATCATGCCCTGCCCACCTTGCGCAGTATAGACATTTTGGAACATCTTCTCGCCCATGAGCATCCGACTCAGTGCTTTGCCGACACTGCCGCCCGCATTTGTGGACATATCCATGTTTGGACTCATCCAGACCATAGAGCCGCTCTCGGTTTTCATGCTTTCACCAGTTGCGAGGGTGCATTGCACAACAGGTGTTGGCTCGCCGATGACTTGGTATTGCATAGACTTTCACTCCCTTTGTTGATTTAGTATAGTATACCACAATACAAACATAACAAGCAATAGGCAAAATCAATATGCGATTGCTTCACGCCGTCTGAATCACCGCGTCCGACTGAAGCACATAGCGCTCCACCGCGCGCTCACGCAAAATGACCTTTTGCACCTTGCCGCTGGGTGTCATTGGAAACTGGTTCATGAACCACACGTAACGCGGGATCTTGAAAAACGCTACGTGCCGGCGGTAGTATTCAATAATGTCTTCTTCCGTAACCGTGGCTTCCGCACCCTCTTTAAGTATGACGCAGGCGCACACTTCCTCACCGTATTTTTTGCTCGGTACGCCGATAACCTGCACATCCTTAATCTGCGAGTGATGGTAAAGGCACTCCTCAAGCTCCATCGGGTAGATGTTCTCGCCGCCGCGGATCACCATATCTTTAATTCGCCCGGTTATTTTGTAGTAGCCGTCCTTGTCAACGGTCGCTAAATCGCCAAAGTGTAGCCAACCATCCTCGTCGATTGCCTTTGCGGTTGCCTCCGGCAGGTTATAGTAGCCGCGCATGATGTTATAGCCGCGCGCGCAAAATTCACCGATTTCGCCCGGTCCAAGTGCTTCGTTCGTTTCCGGATTAACAATCTTGCACTCCACCCCGGGGAACGCCTTACCAACCGTAGTGCAGCGGTGCGTCTCTGTGTCGTCAACGCTCGTCATGGTGCAGCCGGGTGAGGATTCAGTCTGCCCAAAGACGATTACAATTTCATGCATGTGCATTTTTTCATTGACCTCTCGCATGGTTTTGATTGGGCAGGGCGAACCCGCCATAATCCCCGTGCGCATTTTGCCAAAGTCGTATGCGTTAAAATCCGGGTGCTCCAGCATGGCAATGAACATCGTCGGCACGCCATGCACTGCTGTGCAGTTCTCGCTGATAAGTGCATCCATAACTTTTTTAGGGTTGAATATGTCAATTGGTACAAAGGCGGTGCCATGTGTAATACATGCCATGAGCGCCAGCACCATGCCAAAGCAGTGGAAAAACGGCACAGTAATGCAGAGCTTATCATCATGCGTAAACGCCATACCGTCGCCTATTGTCAAACCGTTGTTGAGGATATTGTAGTGCGTGAGCATAACGCCTTTTGGGTACCCCGTTGTCCCGCTCGTATATTGTATGTTAACAATCTCATGGCATGTGCAACTTTCACTGACAGCATCGAATTTTTCCTTCGGAAGGCCCTTGCCCAAAGAGTAAAGGTTCTCCCACGGAAGCATTCCCACAGGGCATTCACCCTCGCCGGCGTAGATAATTGTTTTGAGCCGCGGGAACTTTTCGCTGCTGAGCTTACCGGGTTTGCTCGTTTTTATCTCGGGGATCAGGTCGTTGACAATATCAACGTAGCTTGTGCCCTTGAAGCCGTCAATCATGACAAGGCAGTCGGTATCGGACTGCTTGAGCTGATATTCCAACTCAAACGTTTTGTAGCTTGTGTTAACAGTAATGAGCACCGCGCCAATTTTTGCGGAGCCGAAAAAGGTCAGTAGCCAGCAGGGGACATTCGTCGCCCAAATGCTGATGTGGCTGTTTTTGCCATGTCCCAGCGCCATAAAGCCGCGGGCAATCATTTCGCACTCCTCGTCGAATTCCTTCCAGGTGCGTGAATACTGCCGATCAGTGTAATTAACCATAACGTCGTCTGGATATTTTTGCGCCATGTAAGCAATTTGCTCACCTAAGGTGCGTGTCAGGAATTCATTCGGTATAGCGGTTGTTTGGGTGGATTTCGAATGTGTCATTGTTTGCGATGCCATAGTGAGCCTCCAAAGATTTTTTTACAACAAAACGCCCCCATATCACAAAGGATATAGGGGCGTGAAAGCTCTCCACGCGGTACCACCCTACTTTCAGCGGGTCAATGCCCGCCCTCTGCGCTTCTGGAAATGTTTTCTCAATAAATTGCAAATGAGCAATATAAGCAACCATTTCCAAAAGTCCGGACTGTAACGTGTCCGCACGTCGCACCTTACTGACTGCCACTTAAGCAACAATGTTCTGGCACGCAACTCCAAACCGAGCTATACACACCGTCCGTGGTATCGGCTTGCACCTGCCGCCTTGAGACGACCGCCGATTCTCTTGCGCGGAAAAATCCGCAAAACTCAACATGACTGTGTCTTTTGGTTCTTCACCGTCTTTAATCTGGGGCTATTCTATTGTTAATTTGTATTATAGCAATAAACGGCAGTTTTGTCAAGGGAATATAAAAAGGGTATTGCTTATTTTTCATATTAATCTCCATTCTGCCGCTACGCGTCAGCACAAATAGTAATGAAAGAGGACTGAGCAAGCGGCGTTTAATTGTGATATAATTTGTTTGAGGAGAAGGCACACTACAACGCACGG
>JAIRYC010000033.1 GCA_031267965.1 Oscillospiraceae bacterium
GTTGTAGTGTGCCTTCTCCTCAAACAAATTATATCACAATTAAACGCCGCTTGCTCAGTCCTCTTTCATTACTATTTGTGCTGACGCGTAGCGGCAGAATGGAGATTATCATGAAAAAACATATAACGACTTTCCTTGCAGTGCTTCTTGCATTTGCAGTGCTGTTTTCTGCGCAAGCTTTTGCGCATACGCCGGTTGAAACAACCGATCTTTCAAGCGTTACGCTCGTTGATGTGCTTTTAAAAGATGAAGCCTTTACCAACGAATTGAGCGAGAAATTACTCGCAATTAACGGCGTTGAGTACTGGGAAAACCTCGTCCAAGCCCGCGAAAATAACACGAAACTCATGGATATTTTCTCTGGCGACAAAGCGCTCCCAAACGCAAAGCTCGAAACTGCGATTGAACCAGAATTCCCTGATTTTATTGGCGGTGTTTATTATAATGATGATGGGAATATGGTCGTCCAAGTTGTAAACAAAGCAAAAAAGCTTGCGCAAACCGAACTTTCTCAAATATTCACAAAGGACGATGCGGTGATTCAGGAAACTGTTAACTATTCAAAAAAAGAGTTAACGGATATAGTGGAAACTTTGAACGAGTTTTTCCTCTTGGAAAATCGCCCACAAGTCCTCGAAGACATCGTATCTTTTTATGAAGATACGATTAACAATAAAGTTGTCATTGAAACAAAGGACATTTCTTCTGAAGCAACAACACAATTTAGAGAAACTGTGTTAGACTCACCAATAATTCAGTTTGTTAATGTAACAGATGAGAATATCCCGTATGCTTGCAATGATACCATCACAATAAGCTCTGGCATGGATATGCGGGATACTTTTGGTGGTTCGGTGGGCTATCTTGCAAATAAGAGTGGAAAAGCAGGATTTGTTACTGCAGCTCACTGTGTAACTTCCAATCAAAGTTTCACTTTTGGCGATGTCACGGCATGGAAAAGATCTGGGAGTGTCGATGCTGCATTTATTCAAACAAATTCAAAGGCGAATCTTTCCTATGGGAATTTGACAGGTGCGAATTCAGGTTTTGCTTGGTCCTACACAGTTGGTGATAGAATCATCAAAATGGGAGCACGCACTGGCGTTACAGAAGGGAAAATTACAACTGTCAATTATAATGTTGTAGTTAGTGGAATCGCTATGTCTAATATGATAAAAACCAATGTGCGGGCTGGCCAAGGCGACAGTGGCGGAATAGTTATACAAAATCTATATCCACTACCTCCAGGTGCGCAAGGACCCACAGTGTACGTGATTGCTGGAATTATCACAGGCGGCACACCGCCTGAAAGCAACGACACCTTTTTCTGTCGAGCTGATAAGATTAACTCAGCTCTTGGATTAACCCAATATTAACAATTATCCTTACTGGGGGAGCGATTCTGCATATTATTGCTCCCCCGAAAAGAAAAGTCATGGAGGAATATAAAGAATGCTCCCTAGTTTTGATTTGTTTGGTTTTTCGCTTCCAACTTATTCTGTTTGTGTTGCAATCGGAATTTTAATGGCTCTATTGTTGGCGCTATTTAGAAATAAAAGCCCTCGTTTTCAAACATCAAACACAGACATCTTTTACACTATAATTTTTTGTGTCATCGGTGCGTTAATTGGAGCAAAAGTTCTTCATATTACGGGGGTAATCATTAGAGATGGACATACAAGTGACTTCTGGACGGTGCAGAATTGGTCAAATGTATTAAAAGGGGTGGGCATTTTTTATGGTGGTTTAATTGGCGGACTATTAGCCGCTCTATTTTACATAAAAAAGTTTAAACTAAATTTTAGCGAAGTCACGGATATTTTAATTCCATCCGTTCTTGTAGCGCATACATTTGGCCGCATAGGTTGTTTCTTTGCTGGTTGTTGCTATGGCATCAAGGAAAACTGGGGGATCGCTTTTTTTCATTCTCAAATCGCGCCCAACGATATTCCGCTTATTCCCATTCAATTATTTGAAGCTGGGTTCAATGTCATATTACTGATTGCTATTCTCTCCTTGCGCCCTGAAAACAAAAGACCAGGGATTCTTTTACCCTTATATCTTTTATGCTACTCGGTCGCTCGTTTTATTCTTGAGTTTTGGCGCGGCGATATCGGGCGCGGCATTTTTATTTTGTCAACTTCTCAATGGATTTCGTTGGTTATTTTTCCCGTAGCCGTGCTACTATTTTTTTCAAAAATCAATCAAGAGCATAAAACGCTGTTTCTGCAAAAACCTTAATGATGTGCCAATAAAATGAGGGTCTTGACACGTCTTATTAGTAAAGGGGGAAGGAGATGGACTTTTTCGAAGAGAAACTACAAGGGATTCGCAATCAAGACATCGTTGCATTTGAGGCACTTTATGAAAAGTTGAAGAAGCCTTTGTTCACTTTCCTCTTTCGCTTGACACGAAACCATGAAATTGCTGAGGAAGTCTTGCAAGAAGTTTTTCTTAAGTTATACTCTTCACCACCAAAACCCTCTACAAATGCCAAAGCGTACATCTTTCGCATGGCGCACAACGTTGCCATTGACGCTGTAAAAAAAGAATCGAGATGTGCCGAAATTGTGCATGATGAGTGCATTGCTTTTGACAGCACAATTGGTTTTGAAATTGATGATGCTCTAGAGCGACTAAGCGAACGCGATCGGAAAATCGTCACTTTGCGCATCAACGGCGAATTTAAGTTTAGAGAAATCTCCGTAATTCTCGAATTGCCTCTCGGCACTGTCCTATGGGTCTATCAAAAAGCCATTAAACAACTTCAAATATTTGTTGGAGGTTCACAATGAAACGCATGTTCAGAACTATTTTGTCCTTTGCGGCCGCAGCTGTATTTGTTTTCGCTATTACACAAGGAGTGTTCGCCATGGAAAACAATGTAAAAGACAGTCGTGATAGTGAGTTTGCCATGAATCAACTGCTCCTTGACTGGGAAGAAAACGGCTATCCAGATGATATTGGCGGACAGTTTCGCGATATCGAAAGCGGGAAATTGGGCTTGCTTGTCATTAATCCCAGCACTGCAAGAGTAGATGAGTTACACGAAAAATTAGGAGCGAACCTGCTCATTGTCCCCACAAAATACGCCTATAATGACTTAATGCGGGTTAAAGTTGAAATTGAAAAAATCATGCAAAAAGCGGATAACAAAATATACGGCGTGTCTGTTGGTTGGGGCAACGAGGGCGAGACAGTCTTTGGATTTGGCGAAAGCGGAAAAGAATTTCGAGTGATTGTTTTAGTTGATAAAGAAGTTGTTGCTTTATTGACTGCGCAATTGAAAGAAAAATACGGCGAGAAAGTGATTGTGGAAGAGTCGTTGCCTATTGAAGCCTTTGAAAACAATGCTTTGACCGCTCCTCAGAATTCAAATATTTCAAAAGACATGTTCATACTATTAATAGTTTTATGTATATTTCTTTTGAGTGCCATAACTTTATTTGCTTATCAAAAAAACAAAAGAGTGCCACTTTTGCAAACTTTTCTTGGCATTACTGTTGAAAGAGAGAGGACTTCACCACGAGCTTTTGTTGTTAGAGCAGTAAAAAATAGACAATTTTCTCCAAAAAGCAACCTATTTAGTTTAATTAGGGATAAAATCGAGAAAGGATTCTATTGAAGCATATGACGACGCATTGCATTCTCGACAGCCCCCCTTCTGTGACAACAAGCCAACCATCATAGGCACGAACTGCCCTCCGCGGGGTGGGGACAATGAGGGAGGGCTTTCTTAATTTTGAGGCAGAATGGATTGGCGATCACTAGCCATAACGGCGCAGCATCAATTCTATCCCGTCGATGTTTCCATACCCGCAGGGGGCGTTACGAAAAACATTGACTAAATCTTCGCAGGTCAAAAAACTGTTTCATTTGACGTTTTAATTAGAGAATTCAACATTGCAGTGGTTCGTGCGTCGCGGAGAGTATTGGCAAAGTACCCAACAAAGCCGCCATTCGATTGTAGTATCCCTTCGTTTCCATTTTATCTGCCAAGCGAATCATGGTGTGATGTTCCTCGAAGATCCACTTGCTCGCATTGTTGAAAGATGCCAAGTTTCAGGGCACGGTGGTTCGCTGGTGGCACTCAACGGCAATAGTGCCGTCCAGTCGGCATCGTGGTGTGCGCTTGAGCCGTTGGTGTTTCAGCCGTCTTTGAATTTTCCGATGGATTGATTGCCCTTTTTTCAGCGCCCCGTGCGCATCGGGATGCGCCTTGCAAGAAGTGCTGTCAAGCGCCAGAATTTCGACGTGAATCGCGAGGATTTCTTCCGCCTGTAGGCGGCAAAAATCCTTTGCTGAACGCCACTTTCAACCTATCTCTCAAACCTTTTGTAGATCGAATTCCAGTTGCCAAATTCCCTTGGCAAGCTCCTCCACTTGCACCCATTTTCGGCCATAAAAAGGATCGCGGAAATAAAGGTGTAGTTTTCGGTTTCCACGTTCCCGCGCTGACGCGAAAAGTGCTACGCAATGCGCTCAAATTTCTCTTGTGTTATAGTCATACCTCCTATTATATCGCAAATCTTCCTTAGCGTCAACAGACTATTTTCGGACACGACCAAGTTTTTCGTGTTTATTTCTTGTGCAGCGAGGCAACCAACCAACAAAACGCCTATAACTTGTCAACAGCGAACAAACTCAATTTCCCACAAAAATTCTTGCGCTCGTATTTGACCTTAAAAAACTAAGCTTTATAAGGTACATTATTTTCAAAAAAATTGTTTTTGTGGGAAGTTGCCATTTCGTTTTTCTCGCAAAATAGTGCTGTTTTAGTTAATTTTTTACTGGGTTTTACGAAAATACGTGTGGAAAGTTAAACAAACAAAGATTAGGCGCGATAAAAACCTTCACATGAATTCCCAAAGTTCACCATTGACAAACTCGACCAAATGTTCTATGCTATACGAGCATCAGAACAAATGTGCCAATTACTGCATCATTTCAGGGAGGTTCATCATTCATACTACACCTATGCAGTAACGAAGCGTGCAGAATCTGGGAATGCGGGATATTTTGGATTGAACAATTTGCTTGGGATTGCAAAAAAACATTATGATCCACAAATCTCACGGGATTATTCCAACAATACGCCCACAAATTGCTACCGTTCAAATGCCGCCCGTCAAACCAACTATCCGCACTGACCCACCTGCCCCACTGTGGGTTATAGTACCTCTGCTGGCAGTAGTATTATTTCACGAAGAATTATTAGGTTCAAAGAATCCATCTCCGGGTTCAATATATACAAATTCGGTGTCTGGCGTTATCCATAAATCGGCGCAAGTTCGTCCCATATGAAAAATTACATCTCTTTTTATAATGTAATCATTGCGGATAAAAAAGATAAATATTGCATCACTTCCTGCTCCGCCAGAAAATACTTTCTTTCTCCAGTCAAACTTTTGAAACCTGCATTCATATGGTGTTCCGTCTGCTTTTTTAGGCAAGTTATTGCCCATATAAGCTTTATCCCACTTGAATGAACCTATATCCTTGAACGTAAAGCTATCATGATCTTTTTTGAAATCGTATATCGAATCTTCGACTTCAAAGTCAAGCCACGCAGTATAATATATCGGAGAAATTAATACAGTTAATATCAAAATTGCACTGATAATAATGACAATAATTTTATGCTTTTTCATAAATAAAATATCCCCCTACCCGTTCCGGGTGCTTGTTTATTCATGTTTTTTGTATCTATATACCAAAGCATTGCACCATTTTTGACCGATCGAGCTATCCAATTAGCCAATTCTCCCCTAACAATCTATATTTTCCCAACTCATACTTTCACATTCAATGTAAACCTCACTTTCTAGTGGCCAACAGGTGAAATTGTGAATGAGTCTTTTCTTCTGTCTTAAAATTTCACCATATAAGTATTGCATTTCTCCGCACTTTGTGAAGTCTATCTCTTTTACAAAAAACTTAGATACTTTTACATGTTTCCAAATTCCACCGTAAGTATCATTGCAGATTTCAAGAAGTACATCATGGCGAAAATCACTATCAGTTGTCTGCTGCATGTCGGCAACAGATAGTGACATAATCCTTGAATCATGTAAAATTCCAGATGAAAAAACCTTAACAATCGTCGGATCTATATGTTTTTTTATTCGCTCAAATACAGCCCAATAATCTTTTATTGGATCACCCTTGTAATCATCTGTAAAATATTTCATTATTATCGTCCTTTCACGCGAATACTCTTGGAGATTGAACTGACGGATTTGAAGCGAAAACTGATGCCGCACCGGAAAGTATTCCTAAAAGTGCACCTGTAGGGATACATCTGTGGTAGACGCAACGAAACACCAGTGCTGCCGTGTGCATCGTAGATATATCGTAACAGAACGCACGCTTACTTGTCAAGGTCGCGCATACTCAATGCAAGAAAATTTGCGAAATTTTGCGGCATTCATCATGCTTTTTTGAATAAATTTGTTTGTGTATTTCTTATAAAGTGGTGAATTATTTCCGAATTCCATGCTTTAAGTTATAAATTATGCAACCAAATAACGTAACAAAAATTATTATTAGCACTCCTGAAATTGCCCACCCGCGCATCTTGTCTAAGCTTTCTGATTCTGGAAATAAATCATGTGTGACTCTATAGAAAATACCAACTATCGGAACCAGCATTAAGGCTAAACAAAAAATCGACATCGAGTGATATTCTTTGACCTTGCGACAACTTATGAATCCGATGATCAAGGTAATAAACAAAATTAACATGAGTATAACAATTAATATTAAAGGTGCTTCTATAAGAAAAGTAATCATAAATTATACCTCCTAATCAAACCAATGTTGTTTTAGTTTATCTGTCACGGCTTGCCATTACGGCAACAAAAACTGAAATGAAAACTAGCAAAATTAAAGAAATTGTAGCAATTCTTACGAAAACAACTTTTTCTGGCGCTATTTTTCTTCTTTTATAGCGAACAAACATCGTAACTATTAGCGTAAAAAGCAAAAAAGCAATCAGTACGAGCATCGTACAAGCGACCATTTCTAAAATTTGTTCACTTAATTGATATTCATAAAAAATTCTATATATTATAGTGATCGGTCCTATAAGTGTAATTTGAATAAATATTAAAATCAAATATTTTTCATCTTTTTTTATGATCATGCTAATTGTTTTTACTGCAAATGCCACTGTAATTGTAAAAATTATTGGAATGAAAATCCACAAAGGTATATTACGAACTAAATATATCATTTTCCTCTCCTTATGAAAAAAGTTTTCTTTTTAAATAGTCAGCACCCCAACCTATTCCAACTCCAACAATGATTGATCCTGCGATAGCCCATATCATAGGTGTAGCTTGTATACCTAGCATTATAACTTTTCAACTGCAATACATATTCCAATAATCAGAAAAATTAATAGTCCCACACTTAGAAGTATATTCGCTATTCTGAGAGACTGTAATCGTTCTTGTGGAATTGTGCCATTTTTGGCTGCTATATTTGCGCATATCCACGTAACAATGGCAAATAATACGGTAATGACAATCATGATGTTTACAAAAACATCATGGAACGGCGAATTAGTATTCTCTAAAAACCGTACAACGCCAAGCATACCGCCCAATAATCCCATCAGAACAAATGGGGGCACGTGTACATATTTTCTTTGTTTTATCCCTTGATAAACACCATATACCGATATAACCATAACAATGAACGCAAAAGCATAATAAAAAGGATCTGGCAAACTGCGAACTAGACTACCCATTATCTTTTCCTCCTAGCCTATCCACACTCGCTTGAGTTTTTCGCCACCGTAGTCGCGCATACTCAATGCAAGAAAATTTGCGAAATTTTGCGGCATTCATCATGTTTTTTTGAATAAATTTGTTTGTGTATTTCTTATAAAGTGGTGAATTATTTCCGAATTCCATGCTTTAAGTTATAAATTATGCAACCCAATAACGTAACAAAAAATATTATTAGCGCTCCTGAAATTGCCCACCCACGCATTCGATCCAATAAAACCGACTCTGGATAAAGGTCATGCGTTGCTCTGTAGAAAATACCGACTATTGGTATTGGCATTGCTGCTAAACAAAGAAATGATGTTGGACGATATTCCGGAGTTTTACGACACTGTAGAAATCCAGCAATCATAAACGCTCAGTGCAGCTCTCATCTTTTTAGCCTCCTTCCGGCAAAGAATAGAAATGCCACTATGGCAATTTGATTTCTCAACTCGATGTGCAAATTGAATACGTTGGGAAAAAGAAACGCACGCACCCCGAATAAGGTGTATGATCACAGAATCGGGCAATGCCACATTATCATTGGGAGGTTATTATATGCAATATGTATCTAAAGGAGCCGTCAGCCCCGACTCCACTGTCAAAAAGCTGACAATCAACCTGCGTGGGGTAGACCACATCCTGTCGGGAGAAGAGGCCGCCTTGTGGCTGGATGGTCAGTTTGCTGTGCGAGAACTGTCCGAGTATCTACCCGCGCTGAAACGCCTAAACGAAATAGGACTGGTTGAAGCGACGGACGAGTTCGGTGCGTTAGGGCAATATCGGTTGCTGACCAGTTGCATCATTGTTCCGGTGAAGCAGAAACTTCTGCGCCAGCGATTGACCGCCACAGAACTGCTGCTTTGGCAATGGATCGGCAAAGCCAGCTTGCGCCTAACGGTGGCGGAACTGGTCTGCCTTGCAGATAAAGGCGTGCATCCGGAGGCGGATCTGCTGGGCGCAGAGAATCGTCAGGCACTTGAATCGCGCATCTGTATGTGGAAAAGGAACTGCAACGGGCATCGCTTCAGGCAATCAAGGCTTGTCTTGAAAAAGCCCAAAACGGAGTCCAGCATCCGCAAGGTGTGGATTCCAAAAACGCTGGCTTACATTTTGGTTGAATACCGAAAGACTCAGGACAATCTGCGCGAAATGCTGGGGGAAGAGTACTTTGACAGTAACCTTGTGGTGGCTCTCCCCAACGGACGGCCCTGCGAAGAACGGTTAATCACCGAAGCGTTCCAGCGGTTGCGGGAAAAATGCGAGCTTCCCAACGTGGTTTTCCACTCTCTCAGACATTCCAGCACAACCTACAAGTTGAAGCTGAACAAAGGTGACATCAAAGCCACGCAGGGCGACACCGGTCACGCGCGGGCAGACATGATCACGAGGGTCTATGCTCACATTTTAGATGAAGACCGCAAGGTCAACGCAGTGAAGATGGAGCATGCCTTCTACTCGCCACTTGCTAACCCGGACTTGCGTGCTGTCCGCCCGCCGTCAGAGGACGATTCGGACGACCTCAATCTGGATGCCTTCATTGCCAAGTTGAAAACAGCTTCGCCGGACAAGCTGGCAGTGCTGGCGCAACTTCTGAGAGCGTAATATCGAAGCCCCCGCGAGCTAACAAAAAGGTTTTCGGGGGTATAATTCGAAACAAAAGGCAAAACGCTTATTAGCAAAACGGCCATTTTTATTAGCAGAGGCGAGGAAGCGGTTCGATTCCTATTAGCAGAACATTCACTTTTATGCATAAATATCAAAAGCAACTTGCATGAATTGAAACGGCTCCTATGAAAAGGGAAAACGCCGCAAAATCGTTGATTTCACGGCGTTTGGCACGCCCGCCCAGGTTCGAACTGGGGGCCTTCGGCTTAGGAGGCTGACGCTCTATCCAGCTGAGCTACGGGCGCAAATATGCAATTCCATGCAAAAAAGGATTCATTCTATCCATTAAATTACGGGGGAATAAATTGCTTAAAGATTATAGCAGATTTTCCGTTTGACTGCAAGATGTTGCGGATGAGTTCTTATAGTAAATGCGACAGGTTATACGCTGCCGTATTTTTCTTTCGCAAAAAAACTCCGCAGTTTTCGAGATGAAGCTTTCCTTAAACTCCGCACGTTGTTTTTTCTCCACATCGTTTTGAAACTTCGCAATTTTGCGCTTCCACAAGGTCAAAGAAATCCTGCAATCCTTTATGTAATCGTCTGCCTCGCCTCTATCATACCTTGAAGCGCAAAAGCGTTGTTCACGGTCAAGGCTGTCCGCAGTGATTATCGGCGCAGACGCGTCATAAAGCCGCCACCACAAAGCTGGCTGATATTCTCAGCCAGTGTGTCAGAACAGAGCGAACCCGCCGCAATAATCGCTGTACCGCTTTCCGGGATAGCCGTTATTTCTTCGTGGCAGACCTCAATCAGTGGGTTCGGCGGAGATTTTCTCCGTCACCAGAGCAGGGAACCCGACTCTGTCCACAGCCAGCGCACCGCCTGCCGAAACGGCGCATTCTCTGGCGCAGGGTATGCAAAGCGAGCCTGACCGCACCATCTCCTCCTTTAGTAGACCCGCCGCGCTCCCAACGCGCAGTGCCTTGAAGGAGTTGGAGCAGACCGGCTCCGCGAGCGTGGTAAGCGAGTTGGCAGGGGGAGCGCTTGCCGGGCTTTATTTCGCACAGCGTAACGTAAATACCATGCCGTGCCAGTTGGTTGCCAAGCGGCTTCCACGCCCGCAAATCCCTCGCCGATTATTGTGGCGTGCATAGCCCTTCCTATCTTGTTCATGTTTTGTGTTATAAGGCAAATAAATCGTCACTTTTCACTCGGCAATGGTTTGCCGCAATTTTTGCAAAAAGCAAATCCGTCTTTTGCAGGCGAACCACAATATGGGCAAAACAGCGTCTGTGTGCTCCGAAATTCAGTATGTAAATTCTGTTCCGTCGGTTTCCCGTGCCTGCTGAAGCACTGATTCAGTGGATCAGGCTCCTCGCCCTCGTCCGTAATGTCAAACGAGGAGTATCGGTTCTTGCTTGTTGCGTTTTTGATGTTGAACACCAAATTCGCAGCAGCGCCAATGATAAAAAGCACTCCGAACAGAGCAAAAAAACCGCCGCCCATCGAAGCGGCAAAAGTCGTCCAGCCAATGCCGAATAAAATCGCAATGATGTTCCCAATTGCATTCCCCACCGAGGACGCACGCCCGGGCTTCACGCTCTTCATACTCACCTCCTGAGTTTATAGATGCGGGCAGGCGAAACCTGCTCACGGATTCAGCTTGCTTACCCCTGCATGGGTTTGTGTAAGATTTTATAGTTGCACCGTCTGTCCGCTCTTAATCGACTCCAGTGCTGCGTAGACAATTCTGTGGCTGTAACGTGTTTCCTGCAGCGTCGTCAAGTTGTTTCGCGGGACACTTTGACCGGTCATAAGCGCATGTACCGTCCCTGTCAAGCCGGCGTCGCCGCCGCCGTGACCACTTTTGCCTATCTCACGGATTTTTAGTGTTTCAGGTTTGCTTCCCCAAATCCGCTTTTGCAGATGCATGGTGTCGTCGCGGCCGTAAAGCTCACCCTTAGTGCCCATTACATGTATACGCCGACTAAACTCGTTATTGAACGCGCTGACGCTCATGGAAGCGGTGGAGCCGTCAGCAAAACGCATGATGGCGGAGTGGTTGTCGGCAACATCGTTGTCGCATTGGAATACGCAGCGACCGTATTGTCCCTTGCGCAGAACCTTGCGTGTCCTTTCTTTACCAGGGTTGTATGGCAACTCGGAGACCGTAGGAATTCCCCAGCCAATCGGTGTTTTCTTGCTTAAATAAAGCTTCTCGACGCTGTAAGGGCAGGTGTTGAGCCGCGGACAGCCATCCAGACAATATGGCGGCGCATCCGCCGGCTTGTTGCCTGAGTGAAAATATGTAAGCTTCCCGTATGCGCTCACGTTTTCGCAGGGCTTGTCCATAAACCAGTGAAGCAAGTCAAAATCATGGCACGCCTTTGCCAAAAGATAGGGTGCGGATTCATCAAGCCTGCGCCATGTGCCGCGCACAAAGGAGTGCGCAAAATGCCAGTAGCCTGTATTTTCCTCGTGAACAATGTTCATCACGTCGCCAATCTCGCCGCGCTGAACGATATCCTTAATTGTGCGGAAAAACGGCGTATAGCGCAGTACATGGCATACCAGTACAGTGTTGCCGTTCGCGTCAGCCAGTTCGCAAAGTTCATCAAGCTCAGCCGGGTTTGGCGTGACAGGCTTTTCCAGAAGGATGTCATATCCAAGCGTTATTGCCCGCTTTGTGTGGCGGTAGTGTATAAGGTCCGGTGAGCCGATAATCAGCCAGTCGGCAAGCCGGCCCGCCGTAAAAAAATCGTCTTCTGTACTGAACTGCTGCTTGGGTTTAGCCCAACCGACGGTGTGCTCAAGATTGATGGGGTTTGTGTCGCACAGCGCGGTAACCTCCACATCCTTGTAGCGGCGCAGTTCGTTTAAGTACATGCGCCCGCGGTTGCCAAGTCCAATTGCAGCAAGTGTCGGCATAATAATCTCCTCTTCAAAAACAGAACGAAAAAAGTATATCAGAAAAGGCGAGCTGTGTCAAATAATGATAGGGCTGTTAAAGTCCGTCGCGTAAAATTCTCTCACGCAGTGTTGAGGGAACCGCACATATTATCCATTCCTTCACATCATATGGCAAAACGCGGCGCAATTTATCGGCTATCCCTTTTCCGGCTGTACGCAACCCTTCCTCCACGCGATAAAATAAGCATCCGCGTACGGAACCCAACCGCGCAATTTCCTTCTCTCTTGTCCGCAGCACATCCAAAATCAGCGGCGCAATGGACGGAGCTTCGCCCTCCGGATAAAACGCCGGACATATCAAGCGCTCAATGCGCAGCAAACGCGCCAAAATCTCCGGATTTTGCGATGTGAGATTCCCCGCAAGCGTCCATGGCAGTTCTTGCATAACCCGCCGGATGGTCAAACGATGCAGTTTATCCAATTTATGCATGTTTGCCGTAGTCAGAACCTCCGTCAGCCCGTCCAGCAAAGCCAGCGTCCTCGGTAAATCCCAGCGGATTTTCTGATGTCCCCAGCGGTAGCAATATGTCACACGGCGCAAAGCGTAAAATTTCCCAGCGGCAAGCATTGCCCGCACAAAAAATGGCGGGTCCTGATAACGTAGATACGGCGGGAAAAACAAGCCGTTCTCCAGCAAAAAATTGCGTTCAAATATAAATCGCTGATAGCCAAAATCAAATTGATAATTGCGGTAAGACATAAGTCCGTCACGGCGGAACGTAAACTTCGTGTTCTGCCCGGCAAACTGCGTGACCAGCGTCTTGCCCGCAAGCTTGCTCCATGAGCCGCCGCAGATTTTGACCGCGTTGCTGTTCGCCGCGTCGTATAAATCCGCAAGAACATCAGTGTCCGGATAGCAGTCGTCCGGGTCAAGAAAAGCGATGTATTCGCCCGCCGCCTCACGTATACCGTAATTGCGCGCAGCGTAAACCCCTTGATTTTCCTGCGTCAGTACGCGGAGACGCGGCTCGTTTTGGGAAATATCTTGCAATATTGCCGCGCAATTGTCCTGCGAACCATCGTTTATGGCAATTACCTCAATAGCGCCCAGCGACTGCAAAAGTGCGCTGTCCAAGCTTTCGCGCAAATACTTCTCTGCATTATATATTGGCATAATTACAGAAATTTTCGGCATCATTTTCTCCACAAAACTAAGTTGGCGGTATCCGTTTTTAGTTTTCCATGCGCTTTGCGGAATTATTACGATGTCATTGATAGGCGATATTCATAATGCTGTCAGCCAATAAAAAACAAGAGCGCATGACTACATCGCGCTCCTGCTTCCAAATAAATATTCTGAATCAATCCCCGACCGTTTCTGCGCCGCCGGGCAATATTTCAATCTTTACACGCCCAATGCGCCTGTCCTCTACGTTCAGTACGGTAAAGCGCAGGTTTTTGTGCTCCGCTACGTCCATGTGCCCGTCCTCCGGCAAATATCCCAGTTGCGCAAGCACAAAGCCGCCAACAGTATCATAATCGCCCTCAGGCAGCCGCATTCCCGTCAGTTCCTCAAGTTCATCAATGTAAGTCACGCCGTCAACCGTGAACGTGCTTTCATCAATTTTGGTGACTTCCTCGCCCTCGTCGTCATATTCATCCTGGATATCGCCCACAATTGCCTCCAACACATCCTCCATCGTGATGATGCCCGCCGTGCCGCCAAACTCATCCACGACCACAGCCATTTGCAGATGCTTTTGCTTCATCTCGGCAAAAAGCGCACCGCAAGGCTTGCTCTCGGGGACATAATATGCCTTACGCATAAAGTCGCGTATGCTCACATGCTCTGGCAGCGCCGTGCCCACATATGGCAGCAAATCCTTAATATACACAATGCCCACAATGTTATCAGGGTTGCCCTTGTAGACCGGAATGCGCGAGTGTCCCTCCTCCACAGAAATGCTGACCACATCCATAGGCTGGCTTTCCGCGCTGACGGACGCCATATCTGTGCGGTGCGTCATTGCGTCAGCGGCGGTCATGTCGTCAAACTCAAAAATATTGTCGATCATCTCGCGCTGGTCGCTTTCAATCACACCTTTTTCCTCACCAACATCAACCATCATGCGAATTTCCTCTTCTGTAACGGCTTCTTCGTCCGCGTTGGGGTCAAAGCCGAACAGGCGTACCAAGCCATTGGTTGATAAGGTCAGTATTTTTACAAACGGACTGACTGCTTTTGAAAAGCCCAGCAAAATTCCAGAAACGGCGTATGCGACTTTCTCAGCGTTTTGTATCGCAATTTTTTTTGGCACCAATTCACCCAGCACTAGCGTAATGTACGAAACAACTAACGTAATAATCACAACCGCAACGCCGTGCAGTACAGCTTTGCCCACAAGGTCGTACAGGAATGTGTGCGACAGCGCATTCACAAGTATGTCCGCAAAGGTCATCGACGCGCTTGCGCTGGTTAAAAAGCCGGTAAGCGTTACTCCGATTTGCACTGTTGAAAGGAAACGGCTAAAGTTTTCAGTTAGTTTTTGTACAGCGTGTGCTTTTTTATTGCCGTCTGCGGCCAAACGGTCGATTTTGTTGTCGTTTAAGGTAATTACCGCAATCTCGCTCATAACAAAAAACGCGTTCACACCAATGAGCACGAACAGAAGCAAGATTTGCAATATCAGACCGGCAGGGTCTGCGTCCATAATGGATTGAACTCCTTTGATTATTTGATCCTAAATTCTGTAATTCTGTTGATATAATTATAGTGCAATATTTTAACAGATTATTCTGACGTTGTCAAATTGAGCGTCAAACATTGAACCTGAACAGCACAACATCCCCGTCCTGCATGACGTATTCCTTGCCTTCGCTGCGCATAAGCCCTTTCTCCTTTGCCGCCGCAACGGAGCCGCACGCAATCAGTTGTTCATAAGGCACAACCTCCGCGCGTATGAACCCACGCTCAAAGTCCGTGTGAATCTTACCCGCAGCCTGCGGAGCCTTTGTTCCTTGTGTGATTGTCCATGCGCGGACCTCCGGTTCACCCGCCGTTAGGTAGCTAATCAGCCCAAGCAGATGGTATCCACGCCGCACGAGCTGCACCAGCCCACCTTCCTCAACGCCGGATTCGGTCAGGAACTCCGCGCGCTCGTCCTCTGGCAACTCCGCAAGCTGAGCCTCCAACTCCGCGCATATTGGCAGAACCTCAGCTCCGCGGGAATCCGCCAACTTTTGCACCGCCGAAAAATGAGCGTTGTTCTCCACGCCTGCCATTAAATTCGCCTCGCTCAGGTTACAAGCGTAGATAACGGGCTTTGTAGTCAGAAGCGGCTGTTCAGTCAGCCAGGCGCGTTCGTTTTCGTCTAGCGCAGCGGCGTCGGGCAGCTTTTCAGCTTCCAAATCTACCTTTAATTTTTCAAAAAAAGCCAACTGTGCCGCGGCGGATTTATCGTTGCGCACCGTTTTAGCAAGCCTTGCAAGCCTCTTTTCCAGCGCGTCCAAATCAGCAAGAATCAGCTCGGTTTCGATGATTGAAATATCACGCAGCGGGTCGATTGTGGACTCAACATGCATGATGTCGCCGTCCTCAAAGCAGCGTACCATGTGAACCACAGCGTCTACCTCGCGGATATGTGACAGAAACTTGTTGCCCAAGCCCTCGCCGCGTGACGCACCCTTCACCAGCCCGGCAATGTCCACAAACTCAATCATGGCCGGGGTGATTTTTTTAGGATGATAGATCTCGGCGAGCTTATTCAGGCGGATATCCGGTACGGCAACCACGCCGACGTTCGGCTCAATTGTGCAGAAGGCGTAATTCGCGCACTGTGCGCCTGCGTTTGTGATTGCGTTGAAAAGAGTGCTTTTGCCCACATTGGGCAGACCGACGATGCCAAGCTTCATGGCTTTTGCTTCCTTAAATAATATGTTGGGAATGATTATAACAAATTTACGCAAGCTTTGCAATTGTATGCCAATGAAAGAAGGGATAATGATATATATTTCATAAAGCCAGGCGGCGCCAAATCACGGCGTTAACAATTGGTTGCATTTTCCCTCCCTTGGCATCCGCATATTGCGTCGCATATAATACATGCTAATCTTCAGCACGCAGCTGGAAGGGAATGGACTTGAAAAAACGTATACTCGCAATTCTACTTGAGCTTACGATGCTGCTTGGAATGTTTACCTCCGTTTCGGCGTATGCAGTAGCGGCAGGCAAAAATTCCCCGGAGATATCTACCAAAATAATTGAATGGAGCGACATTCGTGCGGAGATAAAATGGGGCGCCGAGCTTTTTGCGCAGCCGTCTAATGTATACAACAAAGACCTTGCGTTTGCGTCCATCGTATTAAGCAAAGCAGCGAGTGGAAAACGTTCGCAAAAAATGGAAAGCCTTGGCTTTCAAAACTTTTACCAATATTGTGAGCCAAGTGCCCGGGAACTCCCTTCATTCACAATCGCCGAGCAGACTTGGATCATAAACGGCGAGGAGACCGCTCTCATTACAATCATTCTGGAGGGCACCGGTTCAGCGCTTGCGCAATGGAAAAACAATTTCAACATCTTCAAAGTGCCGTATTATGGTTACGCCGTGCACTTCGGTTTCAAAGCTTATGCCGACGAGATGTGGAATGCCCTGGTTGCTTTCCTCAGTGAAAATCAGGATTTGCCGGCAAAAAAGAAGTTGCTTATCACAGGGCATAGCGCCGGTGGTGCGGGTGCAAATCTGCTGACGGCAAGGCTCAACTTGGACGCGGAGCAAACCATTGCTTGCAAGGACGATGTTTACACCTACACCTTTGCCACTCCGAACGTCTATAACGGAAAAGAAGCTGACGCTTCAAAGTTTAACAATATTTTCAATATTATCAATACGTCGGATATCGTACCGCAGCTGCCGCCAAGCCATGTTTGGCACAAATTCGGGCGGATCCTCAGTTTCACTTCATCCAATGAGGCGGAACCGCACAGTATAAACGTCCATTTACGTCACTTGCCCGATGCGGAATTTACTGATGGCAAGCACAAAATAACTCTTGCGTTGTTAGTAGAATGGATTGTCGAAAATTTTCGGATGTAATATTTATGCCATTAGACGGTGTAACGCTGCACTTTCTGCGTGAAGAAATATCCCGCGCGGTTGGAGCGCGTGTGGAGAAAATACACCGGCCGGAGCGTTTTACGCTGTTGTTCAAACCTAAAGAGCGGGAATTTTCCGGAAAGCCTCTTTGTTTGCTCTCGCCCGGACGCGCCGCGTGTGCACTTTACATCGTCCGCGCCGGAAAACCCCGCCGCTTCGCCGATGTTCTGCATGTTTTTGCGCAAGCGACCGGGCGGCGCGCAACTTGTTGATGTGCGTCAAGAAGGGCTGGATAGAATACTTTATCTTGATTTTGCCGCCACTGACGAGTTGGGCGATCCCGTTGCGCTCACGCTGTGCATGGAGCTTATAACCGGTAGAGCAAATCTCATTCTTGTTCATAATGGCGTCGTGCTGGACGCTGTCCGCCGCGTTTACCCGGAAATGGATACATAGGGCAAATCAGCTACGGCGGTAAGACCGGGCGCGCCATATATACCGCCCGAAAGACCTGTAAAGCTAAACCTCTTTACAAATGAGCCGTTTACAATACCTGCCGATATTCCACTAAACGTTGTTGCAGAAGGCATTTTTCCGTTGCTGACAAGAGAAATGGCTTTACAGCCTTCACCGACCGCCGAACTGCACGCAAGGCTTTTGGCTTGCCAGAGCACACCCACCCTGCTACGCGATAAAAATGGCACGCCGCGCGATTTTTCCTGCATGCCAATCCGTCAGTATGATGATCTATACATAAGAGAAAGCTATCTTGATTTTTCGTCCCTGCTGGATATGTTTTATTCGGAACGGGAAAGCTGTGAGCGCTTGCGGCGTGTTGACGGAGGTCTGCGTCAGGCTCTAAAAACACTGATAGCTCGCACTCGCTGGCGCGTGGAGAGTCGGCGGACGGATCTGTTGCACGCTGGCAGCGCGTTCTACGACGTTGGCAGCTACGAAAATCTCGGAGAAATCGTGCGCATCCCTGCGACCTGCGGCTATCGCCCTCGGCAAACGCGCAGATCTACTATAAACGCTGCCAAAAAGCACGCAGCGAGATTGCTTGCGCCTATCTTGAAAACGCGTTGGATGCCTTGGACAGAGCGTCCGGGACGGAGGAAATCTCCGCTTTGCGCGCTGAGTTGATCATAGAAGGCTTTTTGCCGCCGCCGCGTGGTAAGCAATGCATAAGCAAAACAGAGCTATGCCGTTAATGAAGCTCACCTTGGGCAAGGTTTTTACGGTTTTGGCCGGGCGCACGGCGGCACAGAACGAGCGCGTTGCGTTCAAGGAATCGCGCAGGGGGTGATTTGTGGCTCCAGCGTCCGGGGCGCATGTGCTCGTCCGCGCAGAGGGCCGCGAAACACCCAATAATGTGATTGAGTAGGCGGCGGCGCTTGCAGCGTATCACAGCGCGGCACGGAGCGGCAGCAAAGTCGCGGTGGATATCACACCGGTGAAAAACCTGAAAAAGCCTGCAGGCGGCAGGCCGGGTAGGGTCATTTATCACGAATACATAACCATTTTGGTGGAATCGGAGGGGATATGGAGCGGCGGACAATGCGCTGATCAATTCTCCAGTTCGTCCGCGACCTCTCGCATAAGCGCAACACCGGTGCGGATTTGGCCGTCCGTCGGCGTCGAAAAATTCAGCCGGATGCAAGTGCTCATGCCGTTTGGGTCAGCAAGGAAGGCGCTTCCAGGCACCACCGCAACATGTTTCTCTGTGCACGCTTTGCAGTAGGCAAGCATATCTACGCCAGTCGGCAGACTGCCCCAAACAAACAACCCGCCTTGCGGACGCACGTAACTGAAGAACCCGCCGAGCTTTTCGTCCAGCAAATCGCACATCAGGTTCAGCTTGCGGCGGTAAACCGCTTGGATTTTTGATATGTGCGCGTGCACATCGTACTGCGTAAGCCAAGCATGAACGATCATCTGCGTGAGCATGGAGGTATGCACGTCGCCCGTCTGTTTGCCAACGGTCATCTTGGCGGCAATCTCCGCAGGGGCGACGCAGAAGCCTGCACGCAGCCCCGGTGCAAGTATTTTAGAGAAGGAGCCGGCGTATATCACGCGCCCGTCGGTGTCCAGCGTTTTAATGGCAGGAATATCCTCTCCTGTAACTCGCAAATCGCCGTAGGGGTTGTCCTCCAGGATCATGAGGTCATATTGCTGTGCGAGCGCATAAACAGCGCGGCGTTTTTCCAGGCTCATAGTAGCGCCGGTCGGATTTTGGAAATTCGGTATTGTATATAGGTACCGGATATTTTTTTCGGACTTCAGCGCGTTTTTCAGTGCGTCCGGATTAAGCCCGTCCGGCTCAATCGGAATGCCTGCGAGTTTTGCGTTGTAAGCGCGGAAGCAGTTAAGCGAGCCAATGAACGATGGGTCCTCGCACAAAACGGTGTCGCCCTCGTCGCAAAGTACCTTGCACGTCAGGTCCATTACTTGCTGTGCCCCGCTGGTAATGATTACTGCGTCGCCATCGCCGCCAATGTTGTAGTCGCGTCGCAGCCAGCCGCAAACGGTTTCGATAAGTGGCTCGTAGCCTTCCGTCACGCCGTATTGCAGGGCGGCAATGGGGATTTGGGCAAGGATGTCCGCCGTGATTTGTTTGACTTCCTCCACCGGGAACGCTTCGGGCGCAGGGTTGCCTGCGGCAAAGCTGATCAACCCGGGGACGCTTGCCGCCTTGAGTATCTCGCGGATTGCGGAGGGCTTGAGGGCCGAAATTTTTTGTGAAAAACGGTATTGCATCGCTGATTTCTCCTAGTAAACGCAAAATATATGCCGTAGTATAGCACAGATTGCGGGCGGGTGCAAACCTACTTGCATTTTGCAGACTGAAGGAGTATAATGTTAGCCAGACAAAACAAATGCATTGCCGGGCGTTCTGTTTGATGTTTCGCCCCTTTGATATTTGTTGTAGGAGGAGATTACCGATGGCTAAACGCAAAGGCGCAAAGAAAAAAATCTTTGTTGCGCTTGGAATTATCTGTGCAGTACTGATATTGGCCTCCATGCTGTGGCTCAAGTATAAACCACCCGCAGCGCTTGAGGTCAGTTCAGCAGCAGCAAGCACGGGGGAGATCACCCAGCTTTTGGAAACCTCTGGTAAGGTAACAAGTGAGAACCAGGGCAATTTCGACGTCCTGAACGGTATAAAAGTGCTTGAGGTAAATGTTAAGATTGGCGAACGCGTGACCGCCGGCCAGATCTTGGCTACGTTTGACGAATCTGCGCTCAATACCCAAGTTTCCGAGAAGCAGAAGGCTTATAATGCCGCGCTTTCAACTTATCAAAACGCAAAGGCTGCTGCGGCAACAGCTAAATCGCAGTTGGCAAAGAATAATACCCGCCTTGCGGAAATTGACAAAGAGCTTGCCGCGCAAAGCGCAGCCTCCTCCACCGCGCAAAGCCAGCCCGTTAGTCTGCCAGAAACGCTGATAAACTCTATTAAAGGCTTATTGCAGGGTGATATCAGCCAAGTGGCGCAAGGCCTGCAAAGTGTCACAAGTCTGCTGAGCGGCGGTTCCGCACTGGGTTACGATATGTCCTCCGTCATGGGAACCTCGTCGCTTGAGATGGAAAAAATGCAACTCCAACTCCAGCAAACGGTGCTCGACGCGCAGGCAAATAACACCCTTGGCAGCGTGTATCAGTCGCTGGCGGACAGGGCAAAAGCCGCGCTGGACGAAACGAAAGCCGTCACCGACCTAGCCCGCGGCGGCTGGTTCGCAGAGCACGACGGTATTGTGCGCGAAATCAATATCACGCCGGGTGAGGTGTTTGAAAACAAGCAGAATGCCACAGCGCCTACGCCGGATATCACATCTATCCTCGCGTTGGTGCAGAGCGGTGGCAACGCCGGGCTTGGCGATTTGATCGGCTCCATGCTTGGCGGCACAGGCAAAACCTATGGCATGAGCCTTGAGTATTATCCCTTCACGGCCGCGGTTGTGCTTAATAAATACGATGTGCAAAAGGTGCGAGTCGGGCAAAAAGCAACCATTACCACGCCGGCTGGCGGTCAGCTTGTGGGCGAACTCGTTTTTGTCAGCCCCGTTGCAGAAAGCTCTTCGAGCGGTGTAGACATCAGTTCAATCCTCGGCACAGGCGCCTCCGAGGGCGGCGTGTCGGCAAAAATCTCTATCCCGGAGCCGGATCCCAGTGTCATTATCGGGCTGGACGTCGGCATTTCGCTCGAAGTCAGCACTGCTGAAAATGCCGTGCTGATCCCTATGGAGGCCGTTATGCGCAACGAAAACGGCAACTATGTCTGGAAGTATAACGCAAGCAGCAAGACTGCATCACAGGCGCCCGTGGAGGTTGGTCTGCGCGACAACGCGAATTATCAAATTATTTCCGGTGTTGACGACGGCGACGTTGTACTCAAGCAAATCCCAGCTGATTTCACCAGTGATCGTAAGGTTAAATTAAAATAGTCTGTAGTTCCAATCACCAGCGTTTGGAGTAGCCATGAATATCCGCGAAAATATCCGCATTGCAGTTTTTAGTATAAGATCCAACCTGATGCGCGCCCTGTTAACAATGCTGGGCATTATTATCGGTGTGGCGGCGGTGATTGCGATTATCACACTCGGCAATGGTGGGCGCGACTACATCGTTGGCATGATACGCGACATGGGACAGAGCGTCGTTAGCATTAACACAACAAAATACGCCGAAAAAAGCGACTATATCACGCTGGCGGATATTGACGCGCTCAAGCAAATTGATGGCGTGCGCTATGTTTCACCGTTGGAAATGGATATGGCGAAAACCACTACGGATTATACCACAACTTATGCGATGATTCTTGCCGGGACGCCGGACCTGCAGCAGGCGGGTGGCGCGGTCATGATCCATGGCAGATTTTTCTCTCAAGAGGAATTCAACGCTGCAAGCCCGGTTGCCGTCCTTGATAACGCTACGGCAAAGGTGTTGTTTGGTTATGATAACCCCGTAGGCGAGTACTTGAGCTTTTCAAAATCCGGACAAAATATCCGGTTGCAGGTTATTGGTATTGCAAACATGAAAATGCTCGCCAGCGACGAAATGCGTCAGAACAGTGAACAAATGGCGGATATGATGGGCGGCGGTATGATGATGGGCAGCAGCATTGGTTTTTGCATGCCCGGTACGCTGCTGGACAGAGTCACAGGCAACACCTCCGGCTACCAAATGGTGTATGTCACAGCAGCCGATGAATCGCTTTTGGCAGATATTGGCGCATTTGCCACAAACATGCTCTACGCAAGGCATGGCAACTGGACACCGGAGCACTCAATTTACCGCAGCGTCAATATGGCGACAATGATTGACCTTTTGGACAGCGTGATTAACATCTTTACCACGTTTATTGCCGCAGTGAGCGCCATCAGCCTGTTAGTGGGCGGCATTGGCGTGATGAACATCATGCTCGTTTCGGTTACAGAGCGTACGCGGGAGATTGGCATACGCAAAGCGTTGGGCGCCAAAACGCGTACTATACTGCTTCAGTTTTTAACAGAGAGTGTGATACTCTGCGTAATTGGTGGTTTGATCGGCCTTGGTCTTGGTGTTGGCGGCGCGTTTGCTGTCGCAACGTATTTGGGTATACCAATTGATTTGCAGGGCAGCACCGTGGCAATTGCGATTGGGTTTTCAAGTGCAATTGGCATCTTCTTTGGGATTTATCCCGCACGCCGCGCAGCGCGTATGCACCCGATTGAGGCGTTGCGCAGGGAGTGAGAACCGTTTTATGCTATAGTACGCTGCTATAATATACTGGATTTCTGCCTTGGACTTGATCAAAATTCAGCGTAGTTTGCATTTCGGCGCGAGGTAAAACTTGTGCCGATTTTATTATAAAAAGTCCTTCCCAATAATCTATAATAGCAATATATTTCTAAGAAAACTAAGCAACACAAAACGACGCCCCTCGGGTTAAAACCTGAAAGGCGTTGTTTTGTGTTGCTTAGGCCTTAGTTGCAACCACAGCCGCAAGTGTTGTTAGCATAGTTACCGCAGCCACAGCCGCAACCGGAGTCGTTTGCGCCAAGCAAACCGCCGCCGTTTCCACACAGCAAGCAAAGGAGCAGGAGCAAACCGCAGCTGTTGTTGCCGCCAAGACCGTTGCCGCAGCCAGCGCAGCTATTGCCGCAGCCACCGCCCAGCAGGTCGCCGTTGCCAATGCAGGAAATAAGCAGGATCGGCAGCAGACAGTTGTTCAAGCTACCACACATAGGGGGGACCTCCCTCTTATCAAAATTTGAAAGACGGGGTTAGCGTATGTAGTGATTGGAGTGCCGTACCGCCGCTCTCGTTGTATCTTATGTCGATGCGGGGAAGGTGGTTACAGGCCTGCATGTGTGTGCGGATTTTACATAAAGTATATATATAATTGCACCTGAAAAAACTATATGTGATAACATGCAAATGCGAAAAATATTTATTGAATAGCGATAAAAATATATTGACATTTGGAATTGCTTATGATATAATTTTTTTTCAAATTACAAGGAGGTCGATCATGATGTCACCAAAAACGTTGTGCCGGTTGCTGCGTCTGGCAGTTATTGCCAGCGGAATATGCGCGCTGTTTATTATGCTGATTGCTATACCATCATTTGGCAAAATGCTGGTGTGGTGGGAGCCATATGTTGTAGGTTGGTATACGCCGTGGCTGATTTTTGCTTGGGTAGCGGCGTTGCCATGTTTTGCTATTTTGGTCCTGATATGGCGTGTTTCCGGTGCGGTCAAGAATGATACAGTGTTCACGGTCAAGACGGCAAGGCTAATTAAAGCAGGATCGGTTCTGTTGTTTATCGACGTTGGGTTCTTTTTTGTAGGGAATATCGTGCTTTTTCTGTTTGGCATGAGCCACCCATTTGTGCTGTTAATATCAGCAATTGTGGATATTTTTGCGATAGCGCTGGCATTACTCGCGGCAGTTTTAGCAAGGTATATCACAAAGGCAGCCGCATTGCAGGTGATGAGCGAGGGCATCATATGATTGTGATAAACGTTGATGTTATGATGGCAAAGCGCAAGATGAGCGTCACCGAGCTGACGGAGCGCGTGGGCCTGACGATGGCGAACGTTTCGCTGATAAAAAACGGCAAGGTCAAGGCGATTCGGATATCCACGCTTGAAAAGCTGTGCGAGGCGCTTGCGTGTCAGCCGGGCGACATTTTGGAGTACAGACCTACCGGAGAAATGGCCGCCGCGCCTGTTTATGGCGGTTCGTCCGGTGAGATAAGCACTGTGCAAGCTCATGGATTTACACCATCGTCTGAGAATGGGAGCTATATTCTTGACACGCTTATGCCGATGATACTGGGTGGCACGTGGGAGTCGGGAAGATAAAGCAGATTGCAAACAAGCATCAAATTGGTTAATTTTATAGCCTATGAAGGAGACAATTCTTATGTCAGGGCAACAAAACACGCAAAACCCCAATCAGCAAAGCTCTGTTGGGATAGCACCGCAGCAGGCTTTTGCACCGCAAGGCGTGCAAATCGCTTCGCCGCCATACGCTTATGCACCGGGAGCTTGGCCACAGGGCGTGCTGCCGCCTGCGTCCGGGCCACAAAAGCCGCCGCTGCCCAGACGTCGGGGCGCGGACAGTATCATCGCGTTGCTGACGCTGGCGAGTGCGTTCCTGATCATATACCTTGGTGCGTTTGGCGGAATGGGGCTGGGCTTTACAGCCGCCGTTTTTGCGGCATACGGAACGCTGTTTGCATTTGCAGGCGTGCATAGGATCAAACCGCGCCCGCTGGCGATTGCTTATGCTGCATGCGCACTGGTGTTTGCGGTTTGCTACGCGCTATATACAAACGCTAGTTTGCGCACCGCATGGTTTGGCGCAATTGTGCTGACTACCGCACTTTTTCTGCTTGAGCTTTGCGGCGCCAGGCGCTTTGGACACGAATCCTACTGGGGGATACGGGACGTACTGCGCACAGTGTTTGTTCAACCGCTGGCACACATTGGCGATGGTGTGCGCTTTATCTTTCAGAAGCAGGACGATGGGCGTGGCACGGCGGGCAAGGTGCTGATTGGCTTGGGGATTTCCGTACCGGTTTTAGCAGTGCTCATACCGATACTCGTCAGCTCTGACGCGGTTTTTGAGAGTCTTGTAGGGCGCGTTTTTGAGTCGCTTACGGAGGCGCTGTTCAGCCTGTTCCTGGGCGTGCTGCTGTTCTTCCCGCTCTGGAGTCTGATTTTTGGGCTTGGGTACAAGCAGCAGTCTCAAAAAGTACCAGACATTGAACGCGTCCGCCGGGTTGACCCGGTTATACTCAGCGTATTCCTTGGCGCGGTGGTTTTCCTTTATCTTGTGTACCTTTTGGCGAAGACGGCATATTTCTTTGCGCCATTCAAGGGTATTGTGCCGGAGGGTGCGGGGATTCCGTCTGAGCTTGCGCGGCGCGGATTCTTTGAGCTGTGCTGGATTGCGGTGATTAACGTTGTACTGTTGCTGCCGGTGTTGGCGATGAGCAAGCGTAAGGAAAAGGACACGCTGCCGCCGGTTTTGCGCGTATTCTCAGCAATACTGTGCTTGGAAACACTGCTCATAATTTCGACTGCGCTGCAAAAAATGCTGCTTTACATCGACATTTTTGGATTGACGCGGCTGCGCGTTTACACGAGCGCATTTATGGTATTCCTTGCGCTGGCGTGGATGATTTTGCTTGTGCGTCTATTTGTGAAGAAGGTACCTGTTATGCCGCTGAGCGCGCTTTGTGCTGCCGCAGTGTTGTTGGTGCTCACTTTTGGTGGTTCGGATGCGGCAATAGTGCGCTACAATGCTGCGCTTTACATGAATGGCGGCGTGAAGAGCGTTGATTTTTCGGAATTCAGTGGTGAGTATTTCATCGAGTCTGGTGTTGTGGCTGAGTTTGTGAAGCTTGCGAAGTCAGACAATAAAGTACTTCAGGAAAAGGTGCGTGTTGCGCTGAGGGAGGCCTACAGCGTTATCTATTTTAACATCGACAGTGAATGGAACGAAAAGGCACAAAAATGGGAACCGGGTGAGGTTAAAGCAAACGAAGAGTTGCGGCGATTGCGAACGGAGAAACGTGCGTGGACATTGGAAGAGACCCGGGCGATTGCTGCTCTTGATGAATACAAAGACGAATATTTTGAGTGGGCAAGGCAGTATTTTGACGCGTTGAATGGGAACTATATATTGCCTGGCGGGAATATAATATATACGGACACTGACAGGGGTGAGGAATCGGATGTTGTACCCGTGACAACGACGCAAGAGGTTGGGGATTCTCGCTAAAGGGATAGCAGAAATCGCTGAGGCTTAGGAAGGCGCTATGTTTGCGCCGATGCGCCGCAGGGTGCCGGCAATATCCTCCCAGCCACGGTCGATCAGTTCAGCGCAAGTAACGGTGGTTTGACCATGTGCGCCCAGCGCGGCCACAGCGAGTGCTGCGCCACCGCGCAAATCCATTGCCTTAACGCGTGCACCGTGGAGCCGTGGCACGCCGTAGATCTCCGCTTGACTGCCGCGTATGGCAATATGCGCGCCCATTTTTGCAAACTCGCGCGCTTGATGAAATCGGCTTTCGAAAATGGTTTCCTTAATGCGGCTCACGCCGGACGCAGTGCAAGCCATCGCCAAAAACGCCGATTGGCTGTCTGTGGGGAAGCCGGGGTACGGTGCGGTCACCAGGGCGCCGAAGGGCACGAGCCGCCGTGGTGCGTACAAATGCAGGGCATCATTGACGGCCGTGACACGGCATCCCATTCTGCGGAAGGCGGGCAGGACAGGCGCGAGGTGCGCGTGGTTTACGCCGCGCAACAGAATTTCGCCGCCGGTAAGCGCTGCCGCCGAAAGGCAACTGCTTGCGATGATTCTATCCGGCATGACTTGGTAGGTGCAGCCATGCAGGCGTCGTACGCCTTCAATGACAATATCGCTTTTGCCTGCGCCGCTAATTTTTGCGCCACAGCGGTTTAAAAAGTCAGCTAGATCCACTATTTCCGGCTCACGTGCCGCACCATGCAATTGCGTCGTTCCACGTGCAATAGCCGCCGCCATGATGATATTTTCGGTTGCGCCAACGCTGGGGAAGCGCAGGTTTATATCTGCGCCGTGCAATCCACGCGGCACACGCAGGATGATTTTTTCATCTGTCTGGCGAATTGTTGCGCCCATTTGCTTCATAGCGGCAAGATGCAAGTCGATGGGACGCGCGCCGATATTACAGCCCCCGGGCGCAAAAATCTCCGCCCTGCCGAATCGTGCCAGCAGTGGGCCAAGCAAGAATATGGATGAGCGCAGTTCGCGCATCAGGCTTTCTGGTATGATATAGCGGGCGGGGGTGGTAGCATCTATTGTGATGGATTGGCCCTCGCGCCGCGCGGTACAGCCCAGGTGGCGCAGGATGGACAGTGTGGCAGATACGTCTGAGAGCGCAGGCATGTTTTGCAGGGTACACTTAGCCGGGATACAAAAAGTAGCCGCCAGCAGAGGCAGGGCGCTGTTTTTGGCTCCCTGAACAGTTATTTCGCCCATCAGCCGGCGTCCGCCTGTTACCGTCAGCTCCGCCATGCCGTTTCCCCCAATCGCAAAGATTTTTCTTCCTTTTTTATGCTATGCTTTGGACAGGGTGTGCGTCAATATGAGGGATTTTTACGCGCTGATAAAATCAAAAAAATCCCGAAGGAGTTGCTCCTCGGGAAATATTATGTAAGCATTAAACCAACGGCTTGTTGCTTGCCACAAACACGTTGCGCTCTAAAATGCTTTGACCGCCGTGGCTAAGGCCTGTGCCCCCGTGGTCGGTTGTGATGAGAATGAGCCAGTCCTCGCGGACGTAATCCGGGCGCTCAGCGACTGCGTCAATCAGGCGTTTGGCGTCCGCGTCCGCAGTCAAAAATGCCTCACGATAGAGCCGGTTTTTATTGCCAAAGCGGCTTGTATGCCCGACATGATCGCAATATTCTAAAATCAGGAAAATAAAGTCGTTGCCAGCGCCAATTTGCGCTTTTGCGGTTTCAAAAGTTTTGGTATCATTTTGGGTGGTATTCCAGTTAATTGGCAGATTGTTGTCTTTTGTATAATTCGCTTCATTGGCATAGGTCGCCGATTTTGTTTTAAGATGACCGTTCCAACTGACGATGAAATCAGCACTTTTGATTTTGCCATCCTCAACAAGACGCGTGAGCACGGTTTTAGGTTCAACGCTTTTGCGGTCGTTGTTATCGCTGACCTTATGGCCGCCGTCTTCCAGCGCCCATTTGCCAGTCAGGAGGGTCGCCCAGCCTGACGCGGTCCAAGTACCTTGTTTCAATTCCTCTGGACCGCCGGTGAAAACAGGATAGACGCCGCCCTGCTCTTTGAGGGTCAGGATGCCGCTTTCGGCAGGATTGACCGCGTTTATCAGCGCGTCGGCACGAGTACCGTCCAGCCCGATAATCAGCGCTTTTTTTACAGTTTTGCCATCCGGGAGAGGGCTGTTGAAATGATTGAGCATCGTTTGCGCCAGCTCGGTTTGCGGAAGAGGGCTTGTTGCATCCTGACCGGCAGAGAAAACCTCTGCTTTGTTGAGTACTTGGAGGTATTGATCTTGGTAAATGCGGTCGCTGAGCCAAAACCCGCCAAAAAACAGGCCCAGAAGCAACGCAACTGCGGCCAGCATAAGGAAAATGACCCTGAGAATTTTTTTAGTTTTGATAGGCATGGCTAAGCACCTCATTGGATGAATTAATTTATTCATCATGATAGCATATTTACCGTTGGCAGTCAAGTGATTGCCGAAAATAATGCGCTGCCATTTACTTCGACCGCCGCAAGCTCTGTGCCAAGGGCCTGCGCGAGGTCGTCTAACGTCATGTCGTCCAATGTTACGCCATCACGGTTAAAAATTGACGCAGGGACAAGCACACGGCGCAAACTCTGGCCATGCAATGCGTGGGTGATATCTGCGCCGCAGAGCAAGCCACTCACAGTTACGCCGGGGCCGAACAAGCGGTTGGGCACGGCGACAACGTGCGCGTTGGGCGACGACATGGCGCACAGCTCGCTGAGAAGCGGATAGGCGGCTTGGCCCGTGACGATGGTCGAGATCCGGTTGGACGGGATGGGGGAAGGAGGGGCTTGCAGGGCGTCCAAAAATTCACTGCGGAAGAGCGCGGACATGCCGACGCCGTTTTCGAGCTGATGAAACTCGCCGTAGTGTGCAAGCGGCGGGATCGGTACGCTGGCTTTGAGGTAGAACTCATCCGCCGCAAAGGCAATAGGGGCGGGGCGTGGGGCATTGAAGGCATCAAGGATGGTGAGGACACTGCGTGAAGTATCGGGCATATAGGACTTGAGCAGTGGTAGACCGGTGCGGTGCTTGGTCAGGCCAACGGGAACGGCGGCAATTGACTGTACGGCATCACCGAGTTTTTGCAGCTCTTGCAGTGAAAACAGCAGTTCATCGCCGTCGTTTATGCCCGGGCAGAGAACGAGCTGCGCGTTGATTTTTATGCCTGCTGCAGCAAAGCGCTGCAAGTGGCACAGACTTTCGCCTGCGTCAGGGTTGCCCATCATTTGCACGCGGAGCGTGGGGTTCATGGTGTGTACGGAGATGTTGACGGGGCTGATGTGCATTTCGATGATGCGGTCGACTTCGCGCTCGGTCAGATTGGTGAGCGTGATATAGTTGCCAAAAAGGAATGAGAGCCGCGCGTCGTCGTCTTTAAAATAAAGACTTTTGCGCAGACCTTTTGGCAATTGGTCGATAAAGCAGAAGATGCATTTATTGCGGCAGGCGCGTTGCTTATCCATTAAGTAGCTGGCGAAGCACAAGCCAATGTCGTCTGATTCGTGTTTTTTGAAGCGCACAAGGCGATGGACACCGTCCGCGCGGCGAAAGGAAGCGTCTAGGATTTCTTCTTGCAGATAAAAGCGGTAATCAAGCACGTCGGCGACTGGATGGCCGTTCAACGCAAGCAAAAAATCACCGGCACACACTTTTTTGCTTGCCGCAAGGGAGTTTTTATCTACACCGTCAATCAGCACTGCCATAAAATTACCTCGCAAAAACAGGGCGCATTACGGCAAAGCACCGCACGCCCTGTTTTTTTGATACAAAAGTATCTGCGCGTTTACGCCTTGGTCTGGATGACCTCGCGGCCTTTATACTGTCCGCAGGCGGTGCAGACACGGTGCGGGCGCTTATACTCGCCGCACTTGGGACACTTTTCCAGTGTGGGCGCAGTCAACTTCCAGACGCTTGAACGACGGCGGTCACGGCGCGCTTTACTGGTTTTCCTCTTTGGGACTGCCATTTTTGGTTCCTCCTAGGGGGTTAGCTTCGGTATCCTCCAGCAGCGGCAAAAGCGCCGCGAGCCTCGGGTCAATTTGTTTTTTGCACGTGCAGATTG
>JAIRYC010000048.1 GCA_031267965.1 Oscillospiraceae bacterium
AGGACGTGTATGGTTTGAACTTTGAGTATCAGTATATTCGCAATGGCGGGCGGGTGCTGAGGCTTACTGTGTTCAATAGCGCACTTGTTCCCATTTACGATGAAGAATACAGCCGGTATACCAATTGTCAACAAAATAATCTGATAAACAATCAAAAAAGTAAAGGATGGCAGAATATCTGGCATTAGCATATTAACCGGACTAAACCGCTCTAATCCGATGCCGTTGAAAAATATATGAAGCAGAAAAAACAGGGCAAAAGGGGTACAAAGAACCACATATCGGTTGGGGAGAATTGCCGCCAGAGCAAGACCTATCGTACTCCATAGTCACCAAATTCAATGCGGTTATCACGGTGTCCATGTCGTTTTCTATCTCAGACCTTACCGCTGCGGATGCTAAATGGTGCATGGACAATATTTGATCCTTACATTTGACCAGTGAATACATGCCCAATCCGAAACACGAGGACTCTTTGCAAGTGGTATAGCCCGGATATTGCGCACAAGCGTTACAGGGAGTATCTTTCCGCGAAAGGCCACGAGCTAAAAATTGGCTGCGATTATAAGCTTGCGGACTGGCTTGAAAATAACATCGGCAAGCGAAAGCTCAGCCCTGAGGCAGCACTTGCCAGGGCGCGAGTTGGGGCTTATGGGCAACACTATTTTTTCGGTACAGACGCTTTATAGCTATATAGATAAAGGCGTTTTTCTTGCGCTCACAAGCCGCGATCTTCCGCATGACGGCAAGAAAAAGCAAAAATATCATCATGTGAGAGCTGCGAAAATCTCGCGCGGTGAAAGCATAGAGCGTCGCCCCGAGGCAGTGCAATCACGTGACGACTTTGTGCACTGGGAGATGGACTGTGTTATGGGCAAAATTTCGACCAAAAGAACCCTCCTTGTTCTGACCGAACGAAAGACACGCTTTGAAATTATATTGCCGATGAAATCAAAAAAAGCAAGCTGCGTGGTCAGGTCTTTGGACGGATTGGAGCGCAGATGGGGCAGACTTTTCCGTCTGATTTTCAAGACAATCACCATAGATAACGGCAGCGAATTTTCGAATTTTAAGGGATTATACTCTCTACCTTAATCCTTACTTATGTGCTTCTCAAAGAAAAGTATTAATAAAGTATAAACTTTCGCATTTATCTCTTGACTTTTGGGTAAGTTCTTAATAATCAGATAGAACTGCCTTCGGCTGACGGCGCTCCACCAATGCCTTACTAAGCAAGCACACCCACGGTTGGCACTCAGCAGTATCAGATTGCCCCACTGCCAATTTATCCGCAGGATACGCAGACCCCGCCACCACAGGAGTAAAGAATCACAGCACCTGCAATACCTTTGAAAACTCAGTCAAATTTACACAGCCGCCCGCGTTATGGTGAGCAGCTGCTTTGTTGCCAACCACCACCATGTTTTCAATCCGTACGCCAAAACGCCCGGGCAGATATAGCCCCGGCTCAACGGTTACCACCATGCCCTCGCGCAGAATATCATCACTATTTTTGCTGAGAGTTGGAGCTTCATGTATCTCTAGCCCTACGCCGTGCCCAGTAGAATGCACAAAATATGCCCCCATGCCCGCCGCGTCAAACACCGCGCGAACAGCCGCATCTACGTCCTTACAGGCTGTGCCGGGACGTATCGCGCAAATTCCGGCCTCCTGTGCCGCAAGCACAAGCGCATAGACTTTGCGCTGTTCCTCGCCCGGTTCGCCGACAGCAAACGTGCGCGTCATGTCACTATGGTACCCATTGACGACCGCGCCAAAATCCAGCGTAAGCAGATCGCCGTTATGCAGCGTGCGAGCGCTGGGTACGCCATGTGGTAATGAGCCGTTCTCTCCGCCGACAGCAATCGTATCGAAGCTCATAGCCTCTGCACCTAGTGAGAGCATGGCAAAATCCAATTCCAGCGCGATTTCCTTCTCCATGCGACCAACACGGATGTTCGGAAGGATCTGTGCCAAGGCCTGCTCCGCAATCATCTGCGCACAGCGGATGGACGCGATTTCCTGTGTAGTTTTTACTGTTCTCAAATCCGCAATCAGCTTGTCCAGGCCGTCCTCTGTGGAAAAATCCAGCTTCGGGTATCTTTTTTTTCGGCGCAAAAGTGCCGCCAGCGTGGTGTGCTCGGCTTCCACGGCAAAACGCCGTTCCGGAAGCTCCGACAGCAGTGCATCAAGCTGTTCTATGTCGCGCACCTCAAGTGTCGTGACCGTTTTCTGCGCCGCCTCAAGAAAGCGCCTGTCAGTGAGGTAATATGCTCCATGCTTAGAGAGTAAGCATAAGCAATTATCCGCCGCAAAGCCAGAAAAATATTGGCAGTTTGCCGGCGAAGATACCCAGGCGGCGGTTCCGTTGGGAAGGGCGGTGCGGATTTGATCACAGCACGGCATGTAAAGCTCCTTGTTGTGCAGGTTTCATTTAGAAATTATAACACAAAACCGACGAAGCAGGCAAGCGGTTTGTGCATTTGCCGCATACTTGTATGGTCATGGCACAACTTCCTTTCTTTCTAATAGCTTTAATATACAAAAGAAAAATGCAAGCGCTTTTTGCACTTGCATTTAATGCTGGACCAAAAGTCAAGAGATAAATAGAATATAAAGGCAAAACGTGATATATTTAGACATAAAGTTAGGTAAATTTATAGATTAACGTTAAAGCGCATAGTTTTGAAGACGTTGCCCGGCCAG
>JAIRYC010000081.1 GCA_031267965.1 Oscillospiraceae bacterium
ATTATATTCACTTGGGTTGTGTGACGCGGTTACCATAATACCCGCTTGAGCATTGTTCTTTTTCACCAGATATGGCATTGCCGGCGTAGGCAGAACCCCCAGTGAAATAACCTCCGTGCCGCCCGCCATTATTCCCGCGCCAAGCGCAGAGACGATCATTGGACCGGACGCTCTTGTGTCCCTGGCAATAAGCACGCGTTTCCTATCGTCCGGACGCTGCTGTCCGCCGCCCAACATATCCGCTAATACGCGCCCAAGATTGAGCGCAAGTTCCGCCGTCAATTCCCGGTTTGCAATGCCGCGTATGCCGTCCGTGCCGAATAAGCGTCCCATGCTTCCTCCGCTATGTGTTATTGATGCCGTCATAATGAGTATGCGGTTGCGGTAGGAGGTTATGCAGTCTTAACGAAAACATCGCTGAAAAAGCTTGTGCATTTCTCCATTTTGTGGTATACTTCTCCGGTTTGGAGGGGATTGAAGTGGTAGGTATTATCGCCGCTTTGGATATTGAGCTTGCGCTTCTGCGGCAAAATTTGGAGAATGAGCAAGCCCACACTATTTCGGGCAGAATATATTATCAAGGAAAGCTCTGCGGACAAGAGGTCGTGTTGGCTGTTTGCGGAGTGGGCAAGGTTAATGCCGCCGTCTGTGCGCAAACCATGTGCCTTGAATACGCCGTCTCGCTGATTATCAACACAGGCGTTGCCGGCGCTCTTGCCGAAGGGCTTGGCGTGGGCGATGTTGTGGTTGGCACATCTGCTGTGCAACACGATATGGACGTGACAGACATAGACATTGGCGATCCGCCGGGGCTGCTGATTGTGGCGGGGGAACGCATGGTTAATCTGCCATGTGACGCACGAGCCGCCGACCGTTTAAGTCAGCTTGCACATGCAAGTGGCGTGCACGTTATGCTGGGCACAGTTGCTACTGGCGACCAGTTTATACACGACGCGGCGCGCAAAGCATGGGTCCTAGAAACATTCGGCGCAGCCTGCTGTGAGATGGAAGGCGGCGCTATCGCTCAAGTATGCGCTGCAAATGGCGTGCGCTGCGCCATTGTTCGCGCCATAAGTGACACTGCGGAAGGCGGCGCTGCGGTGGATTTCGCACAGTTTGCGCCAAAGGCGGCGGAGATTGGCGCGTCGGTTGTACAGGACTTTCTCGCTGTACCTTGAATACCTTTTCTTATAGTAAACAATGTTTTTTTGCACAATCTAAAAATCCACTCTCTAGCAAGGAGAATTTTAAATGCAGATCCCCACAAACACTGAACTGCGTATGCAGACCAACATGTCCCGCAAGGTATCGTTCCTTGGCGGTAACCTGATCAGCAACACACGCACGCGTTCAAGCGGCGTGTGTGCCCGCACCCTGCGCGGCGGGGTTTACGGCTTTGCGTCCGACGCTGATACTTCGCCCGAAGCTGTTCAGGCGGTGCTCAAGGCGGCTGCCGAGAACGCTGATTTTTTGAACGTCCGTGTGCACAGCCAAAACAAGGACTTGCCGCCTGTCAAAGGTGCGGCGCTCCGCTTGGAAGCGGACAAAAGCGATGCCGAACAGCGTGAATACCTTGATTTTGCCCGCGAACTGGACACATACCTCGCCCGCAAGTATCCTGACCTTGCCGGGCGCAGTGTTACAGTCAGCGCCGACAGTATGGAAAAGACCCTGTACACAGACTTTGGCAGCGAGAGCTACAGCCTCAGCCCGCGTTGCTACGCATATGTTTTTATGACGCTAAATACGCCTGATGGCGCGACGGTTGACCTCTATAATGTCTATGGCTCCGGCGGCACATTGCATAAAGTGCTTGCTTCGCCTGAGGAACTGTTTTCCAAAGCCGACGCGCTCTATGAACAGTTGCGCCGCAAAGCCGAGGGCGTCTATCCGGACGCGGGCACGCACACTTGTGTTCTGCACCCAAACCTTGCCGGTATGCTGGCGCATGAGGCGGTCGGGCACACCTGTGAGGCTGATTTTGTGCTCTCCGGTTCGGTTGCGGCGGATAACCTACACAAGCGTGTTGCAAGCGATCTGATCACAATGGTGGATTTTGCGCACACACTCCCTGACGGTACGTCTGCGCCGCTGCCAATTCTCTGCGACGACGAGGGCGTACCTGCAAATGACGCCACGCTTATAAAAGACGGCATACTCACAGGCTATATGCATTCGCGTGAAACAGCGCGGCATTTTGGTCATGCGCCAACCGGCTCCGCGCGCGCGTATGCCTACTCCGATGAGCCGCTTGTCCGTATGCGCAACACGGCGATCCTGCCGGGAAAAGATAAGCTTGAAGATATGCTTGCAAGCGTTGACCACGGCTATTATTTCACCGAAACAAACAATGGTCAGGCGGACACAACGGGCGAATTTATGTTCGGCGTGTGCATGGGCTACGAAATCGTGAACGGCAAGCTTGGGCGTGCGCTGCGCGACACCACAATCTCTGGGGTGGCGTTTGATATGCTTAAAACCGTTGATATGCTCTCGGACGATTTTGTGTGGGTATCCTCGGGCTACTGCGGCAAAAAGCAGATTATGCCTGTTAGTATGGGCGGGCCTGCCGTGCGATGCCGCGTTAACGTTGGCGGGCGTTAAGCTCACGGCTAAAGAATATTACACAACAAAAGAGGAATACACATGTCACAGAAACTGACACAAATAGCCGAATACGCGCTTGAAGCACTGCGCCGCGCGGGGGCGACCGGTGCGGAGGTGGCCGTGTCCCGCGGGGAAAAGGACGAGTTGACTGCCGATGCGGGGCGCTTTACGCTCCTGCGCACAACACGTTCCGGTGTGGTATCCATGAAAGCGCTGGTAGATGGCCGCAAGGGAGTTTCGGCGCTCAATTCTCTGGAGAAAGAAGCCCTTGACGCTTGTGCCCGCGAGTGCGTTGAATCTGCTCGTGGCGCACAGCCGGACCCTGCGGAGGAAATTGCCCCTCTCACCGAGAACGGCGAATTTGTTTCCGGTGTGCCGCACGCTGACCGTGCCGCGCTCTATGACCGTGCCGCTGAGTTTCTTACGGACGTTGAACGTGATTTTCCAACGGTCTGTCTGGAGCAGGTAACGGCTGATTATGCTCGTGACCGTGCGGTTTACCTCAACACAAACGGTGTGCGTTATGAGGAGGAGGGCGGCGAGTATGGCTTCAGCGCTATGTTCAGCGCAAAGGAGGGTGTGGACGCTTCTTCGTTCAACTACTTTGGCGTAACGCTGGATAATTTAGATACACCTTTCATTTCGCTTGGCAATCATCGCCAGCAGTTGGAGCAAAGCACGGCCTCTGTACGCACTGTACCGTTTGGAGAGAAGCTGCTTGGTTCCATTGTTCTAACCCCCGAATGTTTTGGCGAGCTGCTTAGTGAGGCGCTTGGCATATTTTGCGGCAACAGCGCAATTATTGAGAGCACAAGCCCTTGGAAGGATAAGCTTGGAACTGCTGTCGCCGCGCCGTTATTGACTGTTTCGGCAAAACCATATGATCGCCGCGTAGTCTGCGGTGAGCGAATCTGCGAGGGTGAGCGTAGCCGTGATGCGGATATTATCCGCGGCGGCGTTTTGCAAAGCTTTCTGCTGACACGCTACGCCGCTAACAAAACCGGGCACAGCCGCTTTCCAAACGGCGGCGGACATATTGTGGTTGAGGGAGGCTCACAGCCGCTGGCGCAGCTGATTGCCGGCGCAGAACGCGGGCTGCTTGTTGGCAGATTCTCGGGCGGTCAGCCGGGCGGCAACGGCGATTTTTCCGGCGTTGCAAAGAACAGCTTCCTTATTGAGAATGGACAAATAACCCGCGCCGTAAGTGAAACAATGATTTCCGGCAATCTGCAAGAACTGTTGAAGAACATCCGCGCACTCTCGGCAGAAACTCTACAGGACGGCAATGTGATTCTGCCGTACGCCCTATGCGACGGCGTTACAATGAGTTGATGCGTATGGCTGTGTATGATGTGTTAATCGTCGGCGGTGGAATTGCAGGGCTATACGCCGCGTTGCAATTCCCAAAGGATGTGCAGATACTTTTGCTGACCAAAGGCGAAGCGGGGATTTCCGGTTCCGCGCTCGCGCAGGGCGGTATTGCCGCCGTACTTGAGCATGATGACGACAGCTACGAGCTGCACTTTGCAGACACCATGACGGCGGGTGGAAACAAGAACAACCCCTCCGCTGTGGAGCAGTTGATACGTGAGGGACCCGCAGCCGTGCGGGATATAATCCGTCTGGGCGTGGATTTTGACGCGGAGGAGAATGGCGCGCTTCAAAAAACCTTGGAAGGCGGGCACTCCAGGCGTCGCATCATGCACCGGCGTGACCAGACCGGCGCAGAAATTATACGCGCATTATGGGAACGTGTACGGGAAAAAGCGAACATAACCATACAGGAATATACCGTGCTTTGTAAACTGGCGGCTTTGCCGGATGGCTTTAGCGCTCAAACCGTTAACACAAAGTTCCAACAAAGCGGGAGCTTTTGTGCGGGCTTTGTCATTCTCGCCACCGGGGGGATAGGGCAGGCGTACCGTTACACAACGAATCCGGCAATCTCCACAGGAGACGGCATTCGCATTGCGTCGACGCTTGGTGCAAAGATTAAAAACCTGCACTATGTGCAATTCCATCCTACCGCAATGCCGCCGCGGCAGGATGAACGCAGTTGCTTCTTGGTCAGCGAAGCCGTGCGGGGAGAGGGGGCGTGCCTCCTCAACCGTGATGGCGAGCGCTTTATGCAAAGCTATGACGAGCGTTTGGAGCTTGCACCGCGCGACGTTATTTCCCGCGCCATTATTAAAGAGAGCAGGCGGCTTGGCGGCGACACGCGCTTTTATCTGGATATTACCCACAAGGGTAGTGCATGGCTGGAAAAGCGCTTCCCGGCCATCTTTGCGGCGTGTTCCGGCCGTGGGCTTGACATGGGGCGAGAGTCGGTACCGGTGTTTCCATGCCAGCATTACCTGATGGGTGGCATTGATGTTGACCTGGACGGCAAAACCACCGTCCCTCGTCTTTACGCCGCCGGGGAGTGCGCACACACAGGCTTGCACGGCGCAAACCGCTTGGCAAGCAATTCATTGCCGGAGGCGCTGGTTTGGGGGCGGCATGCCGCGCTGAATATCATGCGCTGTATACGATCCGGCTATGCCATGCCACGCGGTGCTGAACGTGACGGTGAACGTTGTGAGCCTGTTGATCGGACTGCATCGGCTATATTGCCGTCACTGATTGACGAAATCCGCGCCCTCTTGCAAGAAAGCTGTTTTGTTTTTGCGGACAAGCAGGCAATTCCCGCCGCGCTGGCGCGTGTTGAGGAAATTCGCAAAAAATTGGACGCCTGCCCTGACGCCGGAAATCCGGAATTGTGCGAGGTAAAGTCAATCGCCTTTGCAGCAAAAATGATTTTGGAGGGGCACCGAGATGAACCTGAAGCTGTTTGATGATTTTCTCCTATCTGCGTTGCGGGAGGATATGCCCTTCGGCGATATCTCGTCCGAAGCGGTGTTTGATGCGGCGAACATAAGCACAGCGCGCCTTGTTGCAAAAGCGGACGGCGTGCTGTGCGGGCTGTCGCTTTTCCGGCGCGTCTTTGAACTTCTGGGTGTGCCGCGTGATACTTGGGAGATCTTTTTTGCTGACGGTGAAAAGCTACACAAGAGCGATGTAATCTGCACCTTTTCAGGCCCAACGCTTGCGTTACTTGCAGGGGAGAGAACGGGGCTGAACCTGTTGCAGCACCTCTCCGGAATCGCTGCGCAAACGGCGGTGGCAGTCGCGGCGGTTGAGGGTACGGACGCAATTGTAACCGAAACACGCAAAACTCTGCCCGGCTTGCGTGCACTGCAAAAGTATGCCGTACGCATGGGCGGTGGGCACAACCATCGATTTTCGCTCTCTGACGCAGTTATGCTAAAGGATAATCACATTGACGCGGTAGGAGGCATTGCTTCCGCTGTTGCAAAGGTTCGCGCGGCAATCGGTCATACTGTTAAGGTTGAGGTTGAAACGCGGAACATAGACGAAGTCCGTCAGGCGCTGGAAGCCGGCACGGATATCATTATGCTGGATAACATGGCGCCTGACGACATGCGTAAAGCTGTGGTATTGGTCAATCACCGTGCTGTGCTTGAGGCAAGCGGCGGGATTACGCTTGCCAACATCCGAGAATACGCCGAAACGGGCGTGGACGTGATTTCGATCGGCGCGCTGACGCATTCTGTAATGGCACTGGATATATCCATGCAAATCGCTGGGCAAAGTCAAAAAAATTGCTTGCAAAGTCAAGGGTGTTCTGGTAAAATAACCCTCAGAGGAAAATGTTGAAAGTTGGTACACACATATGGCAAATACGTATTTGGGCAAAAACAGTCGGCTTGAAGGTAAAATCAAGGGGATTTTTACGCGCAATGCCTATTGCTGGCTGGCATTTTTTGCGGCGGCGGCAATTATGATGCTGGTCTATATATGTTACCACGTTATTCCCTTTGGCAACTTTACCGTGCTGCGCATGGATTTATACCACCAATATGGGCCGCTGTTTGCGGAGCTTTACGACCGCGTTACGGGACTGAAAAGCCTGTTCTACTCTTGGACCTCCGGCATGGGCGGCGGCTTTTTGGGCAACTTTTATAACTATGTATGCAGCCCGCTGACGCTGGTCACTCTTCTGCTTGGGCGCGACAAAATATTAGAAAGTATTTCGCTGATTATCCTGCTTAATGCCGCTTGCTCCGCCGCCGCGTTTACCTATTATCTCAAGCGCTCGCGCGGGGTGCAAAATGCCTCCGGCGCCGCTTTTGGTGTGCTTTACGCTTTTTGCGGTTGGTTCATTGCTTATTATTGGAACATCATGTGGCTTGATGGTATGACTCTCCTGCCGCTGGTTGCGCTTGGCGTGGAGCTTGTTGTAAAGGAGCGCAAAAGCGGCTGGCTGATGTTCGCGCTGGCAATGACGCTGTTCTCCAATTATTATATGGGCTACATGGCGGTACTTTTTGCCGCACTGTATTTCCTTGTTTATTTCTTTGCGAACTACACACTTTTGGATGCCATTGGTTCGCCGCGCTATCGGGTGAGTGTTGGAGTGCTGTATACCACAGCATGGGATCGTTTGGCACAAAACCGCTTTTTGCGTACCGGTGTACGTTTTGCGCTCACCGGATTTGCTGCCGCGGGTTTGGTTGCGTTTGCGCTCCTGCCGGTGTGGTATTCACTGCAAACAGCCTCGGCCACCAGCGGCGACTTTCCACAAAAGAGCGAATTCTACAACAAAATATTCGATTTCTTCGCCAATCATCTTGCCGGACTTGATCCCACCATTCGTTCCAGCGGCGACGACGTTTTGCCCAACGTCTATTCCGGTATGGCCGCACTCTTGCTTGTGCCGCTGTTCTTGTTTGCAAAAAAAATCCGCGGGCGCGAAAAACTTGCCTATACGCTTCTGCTCGCCGCGCTGTTCTTCAGCATGAATATTAATTCGCTCAACTATATCTGGCATGGTTTCCACTTCCCAAATGATTTGCCGTATCGCTTCTCCTTCATCTATTCCTTTGTGCTTTTGCTGGTTGCCTTCCGGGCTTTCCAGCACGTCAAGGAATTCACCAAAGCACAGATTGCCGGAGCGGGCGTTGCCGTTGTGCTGTGGATCGTTCTTGTGCAGGAAATTGGCAGCAAAAACCTGACAAACACCACCGTGTGGATCAGTCTGCTGTTTGCGTTTGTGTATACGGTGTTCTTCGGTCTGCTGCGCAAGGATGATGGCGGAAACCACTTCCGCGCGCGCGGGCTTGCGGCATTGCTGCTTTGTATTGTGTGTGCCGAAGTCACCATTGCCAGCACAGACCATTATGAGATTAACCAAAAAAAGGAGTGGTTTGCGGACGACCGCCCCGCCTTCGTCAACTTAAAAGAGCGGCTGGATGAGCGTGAGGGTACGGAATATTATCGCATGGAATTGTCTTACTTGCGGGCACGGATGGATCCTTGTTGGTTTGGCTACAACGGCGTTTCCACATTCTCCTCAATGGCATATGAGAAGACATCAAATTTGGAAAAGCGCCTCGGTATGTTCTCAAACTACATTAACAGTTATACATATTTTCCACAGACGCCGGTTTATAACGCTATGCATGCGCTGCGCTATGTGGTGGTCAACAATGCCGGCGACGGCCGCCCCACACCAAATCCGCTCTATTACGAAGCTGTGGATAACGAGGACAAGTTCCACGCCTATGATAACCTTTATAGCCTGCCGGTGGCGTTCGGCACTGCGGTGGCGCTTGAGGATTGGATGCCATTGGATGACTACAATCCGTTCTCTGTTCAGGAATCATGGTTTAGCTTGGCAACGGGTGAGGATGATGTTTTTGTGCCGATACCTGTGAGTGGCATGGATTTCTCCAACGTGAACGATATTCCGTATGACGAGGACAGCTCGAGCTTTTCTTATTATAAACAGAGTGCAGACAGCTCTGCCAGCGCTGCTGTCAGTTATACTGTCCCCAACACACAAAACCTCTATATTTATGCCAAATCTTCCGAAATTACAACGATGACAGTGAAAAGCTCCAGCCTTTCGATGACGTATAACCCGCACGATGAATACATCCTTGACCTTGGTGTGTGCAAAAAGGGTGAGGAAATTTCTGTTGAGTTTTCAATTCCCGACGGAGCGGACAAGCAAAACGGCGGTTTTAACATCCGCTGTTACGGTTTGGATAACGCTGTTTTTGAGACGGGCTATGCAAAACTCGAAAGAGCCAAGCTCAACATCACAACCTTCACCGATACGCGCATTGAGGGCAAGGTCAACATGGAACAGGAAGGTATACTCTTTACGTCTATCCCCTATGACGAGGGTTGGCACATAACAGTTGACGGTGAGCCTGTGCAAATTTCACCGCTTTGCAACGCACTGCTTACCGTACCTCTCAGTTCAGGCGAGCATACCGTGGCAATGCGCTATCTGCCAAAGGGTTTGCTGCCGGGTTTGCTGGTTACTCTGCTTACAGCGGCGTCGGTGGCCTTGTGGTTTGTGCTGGAACATTTGCTCAGGCAGCGTGCCGAGAAAAAAGCGCTCCTTCAGTCAATACCGCTGTACCCTCCGGCGCCAACGCCTACCGAAACATTGGAAGACATGATGTTCGGGATTGACGAAGCCGCGGAATATGAAGACGAGTCTATCTTCCCTGTGGACGAAATACCGCCGGACTTAGATAGCTTTCTGGACGCACCATAAGAACCCGACAAGCCCCCTGCTTCATAAGTTGAAGCAGGGGGATGGTTTTTGGTTGCAGATTATTTTTGGAGCGAGGAAACCCATCCCATTGCGAGGCGGGTTGTTTTGTTACGAGGCTGTCCCGATGGCAAAAAGCACAGGCTGCTGGTATTGCTTGCAGCATATTTGAAGCAGAATGGGTATACGGTGGAGCGCTATTCAGCGCCGCTGCGCCCCAATCAAATTATAGCTGTGTTTACGCCGGAGTGTGAGGTGCTGTTCATTGACAGCCATTTTGCGGAGAATATGCCGGCGGACGCCGAGATTTCTCTTGACGAACACCGTGACTGGACCGCACTTTGCCGCAAAGGTGCGGCAATTACGGCCCTTGACGAAAAAATTCAAAAATGTGAGCGTAAATACGCCCGCTTTTTTAAAGCGGCGTCCATTTTGCAAAAGGATTTTGACCGTATTGACGAGGCACGCTTGAGCAAAACAAAGCTTTATCGCTGCGCAGTGCGACTTACTGCAAAGGAGCTTTCGCCACCGTGCGGACGCATTGGGTTGGAAACGCGTCGGACACTGACGGGCTTGGGTGCTGACGGCATGGCGGCGCATTTTCTCACAATCGCCGCTATGTGTGATACGTTAATACTATTGGAGGATTTCAGTGGTGCGGCAGGTGCTTTTCTGCTCTCGCGGCTGCGAGCAAACGCACTTGGCAGTGGTCTGGACATTGTGGTTTGTCCATCGCTAATGGAGCCGAATGGTGCCCCTGAATTTTTGTTTGTACCACAACTCAGGCTTGGCGCAGGTGTGTGCAACCGTTTCCATAATCCTCACGCGCTGATATCGGCACTGGAGGGCGGCAAACGCTTTGCGCATATGCGTGTTCTGCGTTCAGAACGGTTCTACTTAAAGCAAGACAAAAGTCAAGCGCGGCGCTTGCGTTTTTTACACCGGGCGCAGTGGGAATTGCTTGAGGAGTTAAGCGCGGCGCTTGCCGCTAGGGAAATGCTTCTTGCCAGACTGGAGTCACTTTACTCAATGGCGGACGATGCAGAAAACTTGCCGGTGCTGGCGGCGCGCGCAATGATGTTGGCGGAGCTAAATAAATCGTGCTGACAACTGTATGTCAACACGCTCTGTTTATTCTGCAAATATTAGTTTTAACGATCCATTGGGCCTTCTTCTGCGGCGAGAGCGATCTTCTTTGCGCATTCACGGCAAACCTTTTGTCCGGCAAAGACAAAAAGCTCGTCTTCGTTGCGGCAAAAAACACACGTTGGATGGTATTTGCGCAAAACAATGCGGTCTTCTTCGGTAAAAATTTCAACTGCATCGTCATTATTTTCGATTTGAAACAGACGTCGCAACTCCTTGGGCAGTACAATTCGTCCTACTTCGTCAAGTTTTCTTACAATACCGAGCGATTTCATAGTTGATTCCTCCAAAGTTATATCAGGCTTCTTTACTTTTCCCAATAAAATATACCACGTTTTTACTTTCAATTCAAGTGCAAAAGCATAACAAGTGATTAACAAAATGTCAAGTTACAGTTATAATTACAAATTTAGTCTAAAAATCTAGAAAATAATGAGATGTTTTCAACGAGACTTGTATATTCTGTCCAGATATTACCAAGGCTGTTGATATATTGCATTAAAATCGGAGGAATATTCTGTGTTAAAACAAAAAAAGACCGTTGCAATTGCAATGATGGCCGCATTGCTGATGGGGATCATTGCATCAACCGGAAACTTTTTCAGCCGCGCGGAGGCAGTGCGTGGTGAGGTCCTGCGTTTGCATGTTCTTGCCAATTCCGACAGTGATGAGGATCAGGCGCTGAAGCTCCGCGTGCGTGACGCGATTCTGCAAGCGGGGAGTAGTTTGTTCGATGGCACGGCGAATATTGACAATGTGCGTGAAAAGCTCACACAAAATCAGGCAGCGTTGCAATCGGCGGGAGAGACTGTTATTCACGAAAGCGGCAAGGATTATACGCTGTCAGTTTTTGTTACGGATGAATACTTTAACACGCGCACCTATGGTGACGTAACGCTGCCGGCCGGCCGGTACACGGCGGTCAAGGCGGTAATTGGCAAAGGTGCGGGGCATAACTGGTGGTGTGTGATGTTTCCGCCGTTGTGCCTGCCTGCCGCCCAAGCCGAGCCGGAGGAGTATTTTGACTCGGGTTCGCTGGAGCTAGTGGAATCAGATCCTAAAATTGAAGTGCGTTTTAAACTGCTTGAGTGGGTGGAATCCTTACGTGTACGGTGGTTTAGTTGAGAACTGTGCGCGGCGAATATACATCCAACTTGATATTAAGTTGGATGTATATTTTATAAATATTTTTTTACTGCAAAAACTTGACACAGCACAGTAAAATAAAGTATACTATTTACAATACGCTTTGTGCTAAGTGTGCGTATAAATATCCGGACATCTTTAACATTCATACGAGGAACTTACATGAAGTACCTGAGCACCCGTGACCCATTTGTGCGCGTTACTGCTGCCGAGGCGATTGTCAGAGGGCTTTCAGCCGAGGGTGGGCTGTTTCTGCCAGAAAGTATTCCGCAGGTTACACCGGGGGAATTGCGTGAGCTTTGCGCGCTCACTTATGTGGAGCGTGCGGAGCGCATACTAGCACCGTACCTGACTGATTTTTCTGTTGAAGAGCTTGCCGATTGCGTGCGCAGCGCATACGGAACTCAATTTGCCGTCGAAGATATTGCGCATCTTGCGTTGCTTGACGAGAACACCGGTATGCTTGAGCTTTTCCACGGTCCGACCTGTGCGTTCAAGGATGTGGCGCTGCAGCTTTTGCCGCGGCTGTTCGCAGTATCCGCACAAAAAACTGGCGCGGGTGAACTTGTCATCCTCGTTGCAACCAGCGGCGATACCGGTAAGGCGGCGCTGGAAGGCTTCCGCGATGTGCCCGGCACACGTGTGCTGGTGTTCTACCCGAGCGAGGGGGTCAGCCCAATGCAGCGCCTGCAGATGATCACACAGGAGGGCGGCAACATGGGTGTGTGCGCGGTTGCCGGCAACTTCGACGATGCACAAACCGGCGTGAAGGAAATCTTTACAGACAGCGCGGTGATTGCCGATCTGTCAGCTCGCGGGCTTGCGTTTTCTTCGGCAAACTCCATCAATTGGGGACGGCTTGTCCCGCAGATTGCTTACTATTTTAGCGCCTACTGTGACTTGGTCAATACCGGCTCAGTCGAGTTTGGCAATAAGGTTAACTTTGTGGTTCCAACGGGCAATTTTGGCAATATCCTCGCCGCATATTACGCCCGCGAAATGGGGCTGCCCATTGGCAAGCTCATTTGCGCCAGCAACCAAAACTGCGTGCTGACGGACTTTATCCGGACGGGTACATATAACGCCCGCCGTGATTTTTTCACCACCATTTCGCCTTCTATGGATATCCTCATCTCCAGCAATCTTGAGCGGCTGCTGTTCCTGCTTTCCGGCCAAGAGACTGCGAAAACTGTGGATTGGATGAATTCACTGCGCAAAAACGGTGATTATACAGTGCCGCAGGATATCCTGGATAAACTGCAAGCGCTCTTTTGGGCAGGTTCGTGCGACGAAGAAAGTACGCGCGATACAATCGCCAACGTCTGGCACAAAAATGCTTATCTTTGTGATCCGCATACGGCCGTGGGTGTAGACGTGCTGCAGCAATACCGCGATGCCACGGGTGACGCAACTATGGCAGTGGTTGCGGCGACGGCAAGTCCGTTCAAGTTTGTCACGCCTGTGTTGGAGGCGCTAAATGGCTTGGTCCCGGAGGGCGACGAGTTCGAATTGGCGGAGCGCCTTGTGGCAGAAACCGCGCAGATCTGTCCGGAGCAGTTGCTTCATCTTCGGGATAAGCCTGTGCGCTTTCCTAGTATTGTGGAAAAAGACGGCATGCGCCGTGCCGTCAGCGAAATGCTGGACTAATTCTAAGTAAGGGCGGGCAGTATCCCGCCCACACAAAGATTTTACTTGAGTTGGAACGTCGAGCACAATGTGTCCGCCGGGCAGTTTGCGCCAGGCTGGTCGATTGTAATGTGCTTTGCGCCACATTTACTGCCTTGGCAATTGTAAACGCAGCGGTTTGCGGAACAGGAAATCTCGCTGATAGGCTGCATTTGCTGTTGCCCTTGCTGTTGATTCTGCATTGCTTACACTCCTCTTTTTGGTAGCTGGGGAGCAACCGTTTGCCCCTGCTTAGTATGACACGTCACTGGGCGCTTATCCACGCAAAATTATACTTTAAATTGGAGAAATTATGCTCTTTGCCATTGCCGACCTGCATCTTTCAATATCAACCGGGGAAAAGAAATCTATGGAAATTTTTCCCGGATGGGAGTATTATCATGAGCGAATTCAGAAGAATTGGCATGATGTGGTTGACGATGAAGATACAGTTGTCATCGCAGGAGATTTTTGTTGGGCAATGGATCTGGAGCAGTCATTGCCAGATTTTCGCTTTTTGGAAGCACTACCCGGTAAAAAAATCCTCATTAAGGGCAATCACGATTATTGGTGGTCAACTGTCAGTAAAATGAAAGCTTTCTTGAAGGAGAATGACATACAGGGTATATCGTTTATCCACAATAGCGCAAAGCGGATTGGCGGGGTTGCTGTTTGTGGGACGCGCGGCTGGTTTTTTGATGCAGAACGCGACACAGATAATAAGATAGTCCTGCGGGAACAAGGAAGGCTGGAGCGCTCGATACAGTATGCAAAAGATTTGGGAGGCGAACCTGTCGCATTCCTGCACTACCCGCCTGTTAGCGCAAATAGCCGTTGTGATGAGCTTTTCGGCGTGCTCAAGGAACAGGGAATCCGCCGATGTTGTTACGGGCATATCCACGCAACGAAGCGTTTTCGCCGTGTGGACGGCGAGGTTGAGGGTGTGGCGTTCCAATTGATTGCGGCGGATTATCTGGAGTTTACGCCATTGTTAATCACGGATACGGAAGAAAATATGTGAACACGAGAGCGCTTTGCGCAACAAAAAGGGAGATAAATCATGACTATTAGAGAGAAACTGGAGCGGGCGGCGCTGGGAAGTGTGTTTTCGTTGCTTTATGCAGTTATCCGCAAAAATCCGGAGAAAAACTTAATACGCCTGGCCAACCTTGCCGAAAAGCTGGCGGGCGGCGTATTCCACAAAAAATATTTCGAGGCTTTTCGGCATGGTGCGGCAGATGCAGAAAACGTCTGGCGCCAATGGGCGCTTGGTCTGTTGCGTGATGTGGATAAGCACGCTCTAAAACGCATGGTGCTGGCGATTGGACTGGGTGCCGGTGTGCATGGTACGCGTGCCGTCCGTGAGAACCGCGAAAAGTATGGCTGCAACGTCCCATTCACCATACTTTTTGACCCTACGAGCGCGTGCAACCTGCACTGCAAGGGTTGCTGGAGCGCGGAATATGGCCATAAACACAGCCTGACATTGGACGAAATGCGCTCAATCATTGCGCAGGGCAAGATGCTCGGAACGCACAACTATATGCTTACAGGCGGTGAACCCTTGTTGCGTAAGGCCGATATTTTGACGCTTTGCCGAGAGAACCCCGACTGCTCGTTTTTGGCATATACCAATGCCACGCTTGTGGACGTTGCCTTTTGCGAAGACATACGCCGTGTCGGCAATCTTGCGCTCGCGCTCAGCATTGAGGGCACGCCCGAGAGCAACGACGCGCGAAGAGGGGAGGGGGCCTATGCAAAAACGGCGGAAGCAATGCACCTTTTGCGCGAGAACCGTTGCCTGTTTGGAATTTCGGTGTGCTACACGCGCGATAACTTTGACAGTGTTACGGGCGATGCTTTCCTACAGGATATGATTGCTAAGGGTGCGAAATTTGCGCTCTATTTCCACTATATGCCGGTTGGCAAAAGCGCCGTGCCGGCGTTGCTGCCAACGCCCGACCAGCGTAAACGTATGTACCACTGGCTTCGCAGAACCCGCAATGGCAAGACGGGTAACCCAATATTTGTGCTGGACTTTCAGAATGACGGCGAGTATGTTGGCGGATGTATTGCGGGCGGACGTAATTATTTCCACATCAACTCCGCCGGGGATATTGAGCCGTGTGTATTTATTCACTACTCTGATTCAAACGTTCGCCGTGATACGCTTTTGGAGGCTCTGCGCAAGCCGCTTTTCACTGCATATTACCATAATCAACCCTTCAACGATAATCATCTGCGTCCTTGCCCAATGCTGGAAAATCCGGAGTGCTTGAGGAAAATCATAACACAGACTGGTGCATCCTCTACGGATTTGATTGCGCCGGAAAGTGCCGATACCCTTTGTGCGCGTTGCGACTGTTATGCCGCCGACTGGCAGGCTACGGCCGAGGAGCTTTGGACGGATAATCCACACCCATCCCCTAAAACGCAGTATTGGCGCGATAGAATGTGACTTTACGTTGCAAGCTTGACTTGCGACTCAATTTGATGTATAATCCAAACGGTGAAGTATAATTCGCTTTGCCGCTTGTTGATTTATAATCCCGATTGCAGAGGTATTTTACATGAAATCTAAACATTTTCTTGCAATTCTCACGGCTGGCTGCCTGATCTTAGGGATGTTTGCCGGAACTTTTGCCGTATTTGCGGGCGAAGTGCCGATTAGCCTTGCCATTACCGCCAACCCCGTCAAAACGAGTTACCTTGAGGGTGACAGGTTCGACTCCTTTGGACTGAAAGCCAAGCTTGTATATGCTGATTCCAGCGAACGTGCGCTTGACGATGATGAAGTCGGTTATTTGAACACCACGGAAAAACTCATGCCTGGTGTGGATTATTACGCATTTTATCAGGTGAACATGGTTGATAACCTGAGCGTAAAGCTGCCAATCACCGTGCAGGCAAAAAGTCCGGACAAGCTAACGGTCAAAACATCGCCGGCCAAAACGGCGTATGTTGAAGGCAATGCTTTTGATAAAGCCGGCATGGTTATTGAGGTTTTCTATGATAATGGTGTCAAGGCCAACATTACAAATTACAGCGTCAGCCCGTCCGGCGCGCTTGTAAAGGGCACTGACAAGGTTACGATCTCTTACATCGAAAACGGTGTTACCAAGTCTGTGACGACGCCGATTACGGTACGTGCCAAGCAGCTTTCGTCGATTGCAATTACAACGAAGCCGGCAAAAACTGCCTACATAGAAGGCAATACCTTTGATAAAGCCGGTACGGTTGTGACGGCTACTTACGACAACGGTACAAAAGCCGCTGTGACCTCGTATACCTATAGCCCCTCAGCCGCACTTGCCACAAAAAACACGGCTGTGACTATTTCATACACCGAGAGCGGAATTACAAAGACGGCGACGCAGGCTGTTACTGTGGCGAAGAAATCGCCAACAGGCATTACAATCACAACAAAGCCGGCAAAGACCGCTTACATTGAGGGCGAAAGCTTCAGCAAAGCGGGTATGGTGGTGACTGCGGCATTCAATAACGGCACTTCTGCCGCCGTAACTAATTATACAGTTTCTCCTGCCAATGCACTCAAAACGAGCGACAAGACTGTGACTGTCAGCTATACAGAAAATGGTGCGACCAAGACCGCGCCTGTCACAATCACGGTGCAGGCAAAGCCAACAGCCATTAAATTCAACACAATCTCAACGACGCTTGGAGTGGGGGAGAGCTATGCTACGGCTGCGACCGTCACGCCAAGCGGTGCGGTGGCCTTGCGCAAATATGTTTCGTCTAACACTAAGGTTGCCACCGTTGACAGCAATGGCGTGATTAAGGCTGTGGCGGCTGGCACCGCGACGATTACCGTCACGACCAATTATAATGGCAAGACTGCGGCGTTTACTGTTACTGTCAAGCCGGCGCTGACCAAAATAGTGTATAAAACCACAACAGTCACACTGGGTGTGGGTGAGAGCTATGCTACGTCTGTGACGCTTACACCCAGCAACGCTAAGAGTACGCGCACCTACAGTTCTTCAAAGACTGCGGCTGCAACGGTTGACGCAAACGGAAAGATTACTGCTAAGGCTGCGGGTACGGCAAAGATCCAAGTCAAGAGCTATAACAACCTCACCGCAACCTTTACAGTCACCGTCAAGGCAGCACCAAGCAAGGTGACACTCAGCAAAACCTCTGCGACAATTGCGAAGGGGAAGACCCTGACGTTAACAGCTGCACTTCCGGCGAATACTACCAGCAGGGTTATCACTTGGAGTAGCTCCAACGCAAAGGTAGCCACAGTCAGCGGAGGAAAAATCACTGCCGTTGCAAAAGGCACAGCGACGATTACGGTCAAAACGTTCAATGGCAAGACTGCCACTTGTAAAATAACTGTTACTTAATTGTCATTTTGGTCACAATATCTACAAAAGTTCAGGCAAGCTATTGTCTGAGCTTTTCTGCATGTGGAAACATTTAGTTAATTTATGAAGGCGAAATAGAAAGAAATTTAATGATTGTTAAAAAAAAATTAACAAAGTCCTTGTTAGAAAGTGTTACAATTATATCATAGAAATCTAATTTTTAGAAAGGCTGAGTATTATGAACATAACTTGGCTTGGCTGTGCCTCTCTCCGTTTGGATTGTGGCCGTACTACGCTTTGGGTCGATCCGTTCATGTCCATGAACGCCGATGCGGAAAATCCAACGGACGAGGAAACCTTTTCAGAAGCTCGCGAAATCCTTATTACCCATGGGCACTTTGACCATTTGATGAGCATACCAGAGTTCAATTCCGTGCGCGAAATCCGTGTCCATTGCACCGAAACTCCGCGTGAAACTTTGCTTAAGTGTGGAATGCCGGAGCAGCGGATTCACCAGTTTTCGTTCGGTCAAACTGTTGAGTTTGATGATGCTAAAGTCCGCGTATTCAAAGGCAAGCATAACAAAATTGACTCTAAAATCGCCATTGCAACAACACTGCGGGTAGCTACATCCATCCGCCGCATAGTGGACTTTTTTAACATTGTTGCAGTCCACAAGCGATTCCCAGAAGCGGAAGAAACGGTGATGTTTGAGGTAAAATCGGGCAACGAGCGTGTGCAGATTATAGGCTCGCCAAATGTGTGCGAGGATGCTGTACTGCCGGAAATGGGCGCAGACTTGCTGGTTCTTCCCTTCAACGGAACAAGCAATCCCACGTCTATGGCTATGCATATTGTTGAAACCTATAGACCAAAGGCCGTTCTTCTTAGCCACTTTGATAATGCTTTTCCGCCGATGACGGCCCCCGTGAAAATTCAGCCATTTATTGCTGAAATGCGCAGAAAATATCCAGATATTCCCGTTCATATTCCAACGTTTGGCGAAACCTTCTTGGTGTCTTCGCTGGCAGTTTCAAGTGCGGGGAATGATAGGCCTGTAGCCGTTGAATCTACACAACTCCATGCTCACATAGCTTGAAAGTATTATAAAACCCGCCAAATCTGTGATAAGGCGGGTTATTTGTATGTTGTTTCGTCGCAGTATTTCACAGTATTTCGGAAAGGCTTTCCATAATCGCTACGGCTACGTCAGGCTTGTTCATCGTGTAGAGGTGGATGCCGCGCACGCCGTTTGCAACCAGATCAAGTATTTGCCCGATTGCGTATGCTACGCCCGCTTGGTAAAACGCATTTGGACTTCCGGCAAAGCGGTCAAGCACAGCAAGCAGCTTAGGTGGCATAGACGCGCCCGAGAGCGCGATCATGCGCCTAATCTGCGCTGCGTTAGTCACTGGCATGATGCCCGCCGTTACAGGTATGTCAATGCCAATTCGCAATGCTTTGTAGAGGAAGCGGTATAGCACATTGTTGTCGAAGAACATTTGTGTGCATAAGAATGACACGCCACAATCAACCTTTTCTTTCAGGCGGATCAAATCGGCGCTCTGCGAAGGGCTTTCCGGGTGTCCCTCTGGGTAGCACGCTGCGCCAATACAAAACTCACCAGTCGCCGCAATATCCTCAATCAGCTCACAGGCGTAGCGGTAATCATTGCGTATCGGCGTATTTTCGGAGATATCTCCGCGCAATGCGAGTATATTCTCAATGCTGGCTGCGCTCAGTGCGTCCAGCTGTGACTGCACCTCGTCCTGCGTCGACGACACACAACTCAGGTGCGCAAGGGCGGTGGTGCTTAGCTCGTCCTGCACATAGGCGGCGATTGCAGCGGTGTTTTGACTGGCGCCACCGCCTGCGCCGTAGGTTACAGACATGTAATGCGGCGCAAGGTGACTAAGCTTTTCAACCGCTGAGCGGACGGTGGCAAAGCCACTGTCTGCCTTGGGTGGGAAAACTTCAAAACTGACGGTACAATCATTTTGGGCAAAATATTGACTAATGTGCATACTTACTCCTCAAACAAAGAAAGACACGGCGTAGAATTACGTTGATTGTAATCCTGCGCCGACGACTTCCCCATAAAAATACCGAAACGATTACTCGCCTTGTTCTTCCGGAACGGGGGTTGACGACGAGATATCCTGATATTCGATCGTTGAGGCGGGAGACGGAGTTACCGACGGCTGCTGGTAAGGAGACTGATAGCTCTGCGGCTGGGCAGTGGCGACAGGCTGTGTGGGCGGTGCGTATGTCGGTGGTTGCTGAGGGTAGACGGGCGATGCTGCGCCAAACTGTGTTTCTGGAGCAGGTGCCGCCGGGATTATAGCCGCGCAGATGAAGTAGAAAATCAGCCCGAAAATCACCGCACCAACGAAAATCACAAGCGCGGCGACAACCAACCTCACCAGGGTCACGTCTACATTCAGATAATCCGCAAGTCCGGCGCACACACCTGAGAGCATTTTGTTGTTGACATTGCGGTAGAGTTTCTTTTGCATTGTTGTTTCCTCCTTATTGTGTGTAAAGGCACGACATGTCGTGCCCCTATGCATATCGCTCCGCAAGCGTCAGGGTATTTTGCAGAAGCGTTGCAATCGTCATTGGCCCCACACCTCCGGGCACGGGAGTTATCGCTGTACACTTCGGTGCAACAGTGGCGTAGTCAACGTCGCCGCAGAGCTTGCCGGATTCGTCGCGGTTCATGCCAACGTCAACCACCACCGTGCCGTCTTTGACCATGTCTGCCGTAACAAACTTTGCCTTGCCTACTGCACTGATGAGGATATCCGCTTGCCGCGTTATTTCCGGCAAATTCCCTGTGCGAGAGTGACAAACAGTCACCGTAGCGTTTTCTTGCAGCAGCAGCAGCGCCATAGGCTTGCCGACTATGTTGCTGCGGCCTATTACTACGCAGCACTTCCCTGCAATTTCTGCACCCGCCTCGTGCAGCAGTGTTATAATGCCAGCAGGTGTGCAGGGCAATACGGTGGGTGTGCCCTGCGTCATCAGTCCCACGTTGAT
>JAIRYC010000003.1 GCA_031267965.1 Oscillospiraceae bacterium
GGGTATTACTACGACACAGAAACACAGCTTTATTACTGCCAGCAAAGGTACTACAACCCAATGTGGGGCAGGTGGGTCAGCGCGGACGTGGTGTTTGACGGCAGAAGTTTGGTTGGGGCGAATTTGTGGGCTTATTGTTGGAATAATCCGGTGAGATTTGTTGATCATGATGGAAGAAAACCAATGCCACCTAATAATGGACCTGATAGTTTGGCTTATACTATGTACTACTTAGCAAGGTATATTGACCAATTTATACAAAATGACAATATTAGACTTGCAGATGGTTTATATGATTATTATATCCAAGGGGTGGCAGCTCTTTCAGGTGGATATGTTAATGCTAACGGTGATATTGATTATCCTGTAGATAAAAATGGAAATTACATTATCAAGCCCAATGCTGCAAATTTACTTTTAGCATTTGTGCAAAAAATTAATCAAGGCGTTGGGACTTTGATTGTCACTGTAAATAAATTTGCTAATGAATATGGTCGTGTTCTTTATCCTAATGAGTTGTGGCACTTTCTTGATTCAGGTGTGATGGGCGCATTTTTGGATGAAAGACTGTTATTTATTTTAGCAGAAAGTCCCCAAAGAGTCGGTCAGTTTTTAGATTTGCCAAACTATGAAAAATTGTTAAATCTTCTTCAAGGAAGTGCTCAGATCGGGTTGGTTGCTTTCGGTGTCATTATAACAACTCTTAATCCAATAATTGGTGCTGGCTTGGACATTGAAATAGCTGGCCTTGAATTTGGCAAGGGTGTTGATGCAGGTAAAACTAGAGATATGCTTTCAAAAATGAACACAGAGTTTGAGGAGTTTGCGCGCAAAATAGGTTTAGACAAAAGTTTAATTTTTTCATGGTCAAACTATCTTCAACGTTTTGTAAAGTGAGGAATTATACTATGAAATCTATTCGCATTATCGACCTCCCAATCGGAATATTATTCGTTTCAATGTTACGTGAGTGTTTTCGAGAAACATTTGGGGGAAATTGGATATGGTTATACCTAATTTCAATACCTATATTGCTTTTGTTTTCAGTTTTAGTCGATAAGCAAGTCAAAAAATTTCAAATGAAATTTTGAAAACCAAAAAATACATATTTTACTATTTCCTCATCTTGCTATGTACATTGTCACTACCGACATATTTTATTTTCATACTAGACAGTGTAGTCACGAGACACCCAACCAAATTGCCCGACAGCGGATGCGGACAGCAGCAAGGAAGGAATCCGTGTTTTTAGCATAACGAGTTGCGATTCCGCGCCACTTTTTCAGCTTCAAAAAGGCGTTTTCAATGAGGAGGCGCAAGCGGTAAATCTCGCGGTCGAAGCTGCGCTGCTCTTTCCGGTTTTTCTTTGGCGGGATGACCGCTTCCGCGCCAATTGATTTAACGAGATGAAGTATTTTGTTGGTATCGTAGGCCTTGTCAGCGAGAAGATAATCCACATCGACGCCTTCGATCAGTCGTCCAGCAACTGCGCAATCCGCGACGGTACCTGACGTGATAAACATTCTGACTGGCATACCAAACGCATCCACGGCCAAGTGTATCTTGGTGTTGAACCCCCTTTTGCACGTTCCATGTCTTGGTTTCCGCCGACCGCGCCAGATGCGTCGGGGTGACACTTGACATGACTCGCGTCAATCATGAGCCAGACGAAATTCTCATCATCTACAAATAATTCCAGCAACTTTTCCCATGTACCATTGTTGCGCCAACGCAAGAAACGGCGATGTGTGTTGCTCCAATCGCCGTAATCCGGCGGCAAATCCCGCCACGGCGCGCCCGTTCTAAGGATCCAAAATACAGCGTTGATGAATTTTCTGTTATCCTTCGCGACGCCGCCCCATTGTCCTGACCGTCCGGGCAATTGCATCTCGATTTTTGCCCAGTCTTCGTCCGATATGTCATGCCGATGATACTCCGCCAACTGCTCTTCCATCAAAGAAAACCCCCGTTTTCTTTATATTATAGCACGTTTGAAGCAACTTGTCAATCTCGTGACTACACTGTCTAGTGGTTTTGTTTTTGCTCATTTCAGTTTTACCCTTATCTAAAAGATATTTTACATTCCATGTTGTAACCAAAAATTGGGAGGATGATTGGTCAAAACTAAACTTCCCTATAATCAAACTTACTGAATTCGAATATGTAGAACATAAATCATTCGATTCTGACACACTAGACCAGAAAAACACATACTGGCAAGCATTGAATCCCGTGCATGGACGACACGAGAAGATAATACAAGATATATCTTGGTTGGATAAAACTGGGGAAAAGCACAAAAGTCAGTTGCTATGGGATTATTATAAACTTCCGCCTTGGGAGGATCCTATTGATAAAGCAATGCGAATATTTATAGAGGGTGCAGGGTATTTCGATATTAACCAAAGATCATTAGATGGTTTATTTTACCGTCCAGCGGAGTACTTTGATTTTATGATACTGGCCTAACGGCAGTTCTTTGGTCTGGGCAAAGCCTTGAGCATTAGTGGTGATGGTGTCCATCAAATCGCCATGAGTACGGCTGCGCACCTCAAACACCGCTCCGTTCAGCGCATAATCGCCCATGACGGGGTTGGAGTTGGTTTTGTGAATGCGGATAATTCCTGTCTGAGGGCGTTGCGGTACGTTGACGGTAGAATAGCTTACAGTCTGGTCCTGTCCCGCGTAGGCGAGGGTAACATTATGCGAGCCGGAATTGAGGAAGAAGCCGTAGGGAGCCGTCTTTTCCTCGACGGTATAAGCCAGGCTATAGCCCTTTATTAGGTCGTCCAGGTCGCCGCGAATGCTGCCTGTGGCTTTGGAAACGGCGTCGCTGTAACTGATAAAGGCGTTCTCCGCGCCGGGGGTATCCCAGCTAATGCGTTTTCAAGGTTGGTGATGGAGGACAAACTTGCGGCAATGCCCATAATCTGCGCCGGCGCCATGCCGGCAACCGCATTTTCAGCGCTCAGCCAAAAAAGCTGAACGTCTTTACTTTCGCACGCAAATGATGTAAAATTATAACGTTTAAATTACTTATTAAGGATTTCGCTAATGTCATTGTTTGATTTTTCCCAAAAGATTTTGGCCGCTGAAGCGCATGCCAACTTACGTATTGCCGGGCGTTTTGACGAGACAGACCACGTAACCGAGCAGAATCAACACAAGGTGCTTGCCGCATTTATTGAAAATCGAGTGGAAACACGTCACTTTGCAGAAACTACAGGCTACGGCTACGGCGACACCGGGCGTGAAACACTGGACTCTCTTTGCGCACAAATTTTTGGCGCCGAGGACGCACTCATCAGACACTCGTTTGCCTGCGGCACGGCAACGATTGCAGCAGGGCTTTTTGGTATACTGCGCCCGGGCGACACGCTGTTAAGCGTCAGTGGTCAGCCATATGACACACTTTTGCCGGTGCTTGGTTTGCGTGAGGGCGCAGGCAGCTTGAAGGAATCAGGGGTTGGTTACACACAGGTCGATTTGCTCCCCGACGGCTCGTTTGACTACACGGCAATCGCAGAGACAATAGATAAACACAGTCCCAAAATTGTGTATGTGCAGCGCTCCCGCGGGTACACCCTGCGCCGTTCAATCAGTGCAGCGGAGATAACTAAACTGGCGAGCTTTGTACACGCAAACAGCAGTGCAGTCCTTTTTGTTGATAATTGTTACGGTGAATTCGTAGAGCCTGACGAGCCCTGCGCAGACTTACTAGCCGGGTCGCTGATAAAAAACGCGGGCGGCGGCGTGGCGAAATGCGGCGGATATCTTGCCGGAAAACATGCGTTGATTGAACTTGCCGCCCAACGCATGACTTGCCCAGGACTTGGGCGGGAGGTTGGTGCAAGCTTGGGCAACAACCGCGCGCTGTTCATGGGACTGTTCCACGCGCCGCATGTTACTGGCGAAGCGCTAAAATCCGCAGTCTTTGCAGCAGCACTGTTTGAGGAGTTGGGTTATGAAGTTTCACCAACGTCGCAGGAGTTGCGGCACGATATTGTGCAGAGTATCAAATTGGGTACGCCTGAGAAGCTCATTGCGTTTTGCCGTGCCCTTCAGTCCGCATCGCCTGTGGACTCCCAATTTGCGCCGGAGCCGTGGGATATGCCGGGATACGATTGCAAGGTGATTATGGCGGCGGGCACGTTTACAGGAGGATCAAGCATTGAACTTTCCGCTGATGCGCCATTGCGTGAACCATATGCGGTTTGGTTGCAGGGCGGGTTGAATTTTCACAGCGCAAAGGCGGCGATTATGACTGCGGCACAGGCGGTTCATGCTATATAGGGGGCTTGTCCGGCGAGGCGCCGCACTTTTTATTCTTTTTTTTCGGTTTGGTTATTGCGGAAGATGGAATTGAAAACATTTTTATGTTAATTGACCACTCAAACTTACTGCCGCAGATAGCCAAAATGTCAATTGCTGCAACAACTGTCAAAACAACATCTTCCCCGCGCGCGTAGGGGGTCTCTCAAGCCCAAAATAGTCGTCAAAGCCCCCTCGCTCTTAAGAACATTAACATACACATCTATTTTAGGAGGTTCCACCATGCCATACTCCGGAATCACACCCGAAGCGCTCTTTATCCTGAGCGAAAACCGCTTGCGCGACAGCCGCGATTTTTACGAGGAGCACAAAGCGCAAATCAACGCACTGGCAACTGAACCTATGCGGCAAATTGCACAAATTGCCGGAGAATTTCTGCAAAAACACGACCCGTTGGCAACTGTCATGCCCAACCGCGTGGTATCCCGCGTGCGGCGGGATACGCGCTTTACCAGGGATAAATCACTTTACCGTGACCACATGTGGCTAACAGTTGGTCGCGGCAAAAACGAGTGGCCATTCCACCCGCTGTTTTGGTTTGAGATTTACCCTGAGCGCACAGGTGCAGGCGTTGGGTATTGGTACCAGCCACCAGCGTTTATGGAGCATATTCGCAAATGGGTGATCAATCATGCGGCGGATTTTCTGCCGGCGGCAAACAAGGCAAAGCGCGCGGGCTTTCTGCTCAGTGGCGAAGACTACAAAAAGCCCAAACTGACCAACTGCCAGCCTGAGCTATTGCCGTTTATGAGCAAGAAGGAGTTTTATTTTTTACGTACAAGCGAGAATTTTACTCCTGTTGCGGAAGAAAATTTCCCACAGTCGCTTTGTAAGGATTACAGCAAGCTTTTTCCGCTTTATGACTGCTTGGCTGCAATCGGCGATGAGTTTCTGGCGGAAAATCCAAGGGCGGCGGAAGCGCTTTTAAGGCGGTAAGGATTTTTTTATATTATTAAAGTGGGAAGGTCTAATGATAAGCCACTTATGACATGGACTTTGTGTCTGGAAAAGGACCTAGAGCAAGCTCCTTTTGTTGTTTATTTCACGATGTAAAATATTCTAGCGCTATGCCGGCTTTTGGGTAAGCGACAAGGCAGCTCTATAAATCGTCACCCATATAACAAGCAGGAGCTTCATTCATATCCCAATTTTCATGCGGCAAATCACTCCGCCATGTCAGGTCAATTTCATCGCTTGTGACTTTTTGCATGTCCGCCGTCTACAACGGTAAATCAGTAGGATTGACTTGCACCGCAATTCGCATATCCCAATCAGAGGGCGCCCAACCATTTTTGCGGAACGTAATATGAAATTCAGTCTCGTTTATATCAGATGAATAATCGACGTATTTCTTTAGAATGTCAATCTTTTGAGAAGTTTTTTAGCTGCTGCTGCACGTCGGTATCTGAAACAATCCAACAGTCGCGTGCTCCGCCGGAGCATGCGGCTAGAAATCGCTAAAAAAACATGGGCGGCCGTTTCATTCGCTGCCATTCACTTCCATGTATTTTGCTTTCCTTTATAAATAAATTACAAAAGCTGCTAGACGCTTGATATGGCCAAAAGCTTTGCATATAGCGTCTAGCATCTCACATCTAATGAATTGAATTACTGCACAAATCCGCCAACAACCAGCAGCAAATTGCCAAACGTTGCGCCAAACTCCGGCGCACCGTCCATAATCAGCCGCCCAGCCTTTGTGGCTTCCATCATGTCGTCCGTTGCAAGCAAGATGCCCAGCGCGGACTTGAACGAATCAAACCGCAGGGTAAAGAACGGCATTGCACGCGTATAGACCCCATGCCCGCTGCGGCTTTTGCCCGCTTTTATGCGGATATACGCCGCAACGTCCGGCTGACCAATGACGTCAAGCGCATATACACGGTCCGGCGACACTTCTGTCCAGCGGCGCACTTCCTCATGGCCAAGCTTGTTGAGCTGGCTGATACCCGCCGTCAGCAGGTAGAAGAAACACTTGACCAGCAACTTTTGCGTGGCTTCGTCTGCCGGAGCCTCCTTGGCCATGAGCAGATTGCTCATCTTGAGCAGCACGCCCATGAACTTGAGGAACAGCCCTGGTTTTTTAACCAGCGCTTTCAGAATTGCGCCAATCCCCTTGCCCATGTCACCCTTAAAGAACGCGTTCATGTCAGGAACGCTTTTAAAGCACAGGTCAATGTCAGGATTCTCGGCGACCTTATCATTCTTGACTGTCCATGCGCCGTCCTCAATGATAAAGTGCGTCGCGCTTTTACCGGTGGGGTTCTCATCGTCAATTGCGGAGATTTGAATCACCGCGTTCACACCCTCAAACTTGGCCTTAAGCTCGGGCACGTTTCCCTCAATCACCTTAAGCAATGGCAGGACGGCATTGAGGAACAGCTTGCTTGTATATCTTTCCTTCTCAGGAATCATCGTCTTATTCCTTTCCTCAGGTTACGGCTTTGCCCGCATGAGTGGGTTAAAATCATCCCCATACGGGATTAAACGTTCCTGATTAGACTTCGTCGTCCCAGTTGTCGTCTGCCTCAAAGTCCTTGCCCATTGTGGCGCGGACAGCCTCAATAATGCCGTTGGAGTCAATCCCTTCAAGGCTCATCAAGTCCTCGTGCAGACCGATGGTGGAAAAGTGATCCTGAATGCCCAGACGCGTGAACGCACAGCCCTTACCAGCCTCGGCAAGGACTTCCGCCACTGCACCACCAAGTCCGCCGACGACAGAGTGGTCCTCCACGGTGATGATACGGCGTGTTTCGGTAATCGCCTTCAGCACGGCTTCCTTATCCAACGGCTTGATTGTATGCAGGTTAAGCACACGCACAGCAAGCCCATCAGCGTTTTTAAGGAACTGCGCGGCAGTCAGCGCCTGATATGCGCAAGAGCCGCAAGCAATCACGGTAATGTCCGTACCTTCGTGGAGTTGAACCGCTTTGCCGATCTCAAAGCCATAGTCCGCGTTCTCATACAGCACATGGTCAAAACCGCGGTTGATGCGGATATAGAACGGGCCGGGCGTTGCGTATGCCGCCTTGACCGCGTTGACAGTTTCATAGCCGTCCGCAGGAACGATCACGGTAATGTTTGGCAGAGCGCGCACCAGTGCAATATCTGTGATGGCATGGTGAGTTGAGCCTGCCTGCCCAAAGCTTGTGCCGCCATGCGTTGCAATAACCTTGGCGTTCACGTTTTGGTAGCAAATGTCAGTACTGAGTTGGTCGGCGACGCGCATGGACGCGAACTGCGCAAATGTGCTGAGGTAAGGTACCAGACCCGCCTTCGCCATACCGGCGGCAATACCGAACATATTTTGCTCGGCAATCCCAACGTTGAAGAAGCGGTCAGGGAACTTCTCTTGGAAGTCACCGATTTTGGTGGAACCTGCAAGATCGGCTGTCAATGCAACAACCTCCGGGTGAGCCGTACCCAGTTCAACCATTGCTTGCCCATAAAGCTCCGTGGTTGCCAGCTTGGTGGATTCCACGGCAGTATAAGTCAATCCTCCCGCCATTGTTTAGCCCTCCTGTTCTGCTTTTGCTTTGCGGGCTTCGTAGTAGGCGGTCAAATCCTTTTTTGCCTGCTCGTAGCCATTGTCATCCATTGCGCCGTAGTGCCAGCGGTAGTCGCCTGCCTTGGCGCCAAAGCCCACCGCTTTTACTGTGTCACAGATAATGCAGGTGGGCTTGTCCTCGGTTGAGAGTGCGGTTTCAATCGCTTCCGCCAGTTGCGGAAAGCTATGCCCGTCAATGCGCAGGGTGTTAAACCCGAATGCGGCAAACTTGTCTGTCAACGGTTCCAAAGCCATGATTTCCTCGGTGGGACCGTCAATCATCGCGCCGTTGCGGTCAACAATGGTGATTAGGCTATTGCCGAGCTTGAAGTGCGCAGCACTCATGGCCGCCTCCCAGTTGGAGCCTTCGTCCAGCTCGCCGTCGCCAAGAACAACATAGGTCTTGAACGCTTTGCCCAGCACGCGTGCAGCAAGCTCAGTGCCCACACCAATGGAAAGCCCGTGCCCAAGTGAGCCGGTTGAAGCGTCCACGCCCACTACCTTGTTACCGTCAAGGTGAATGCCCATTTTGCTGCCGGTGAGGTTAAAGGTTTTGAGTTGGTTGGGATCGTTCCAGCCCAAATCAACCAGCAAACCCGCATAAGAAATACCCGCATGCCCCTTGCTGACAATGCAGCGGTCGCGGTCTTCCCACTTCGGATCCTCAATACGGATGTTCATGTACTTGTGGTAAAGGATCGTGAGAATATCCAATATGCTGCTGCCGCCGCCAATGTGTCCGCTGCCTGCCATATGAGTGGTTTCCAGCAAATCCAAACGCAGCTTGTGTGCCTTGGCTTCCAAGGCGAGCCATTCCTGTTTGGTCAGTACCATGTTTCAGTCCTCCTGTTTGTTATTATGCTGTAGGGGACGATGACAATCGTCCCGTTAATGGCAATTGTACGGGCAGATAGCCGTCTGCTTCTACAGATGCTTTCTTAAATAATGGTCTTACCCGCAAAATCAGGATACAGACTATAGAGGCTTCCCCCTCTGTTTTCTGTACCCTGATTGTCTGTTTAAGCGCGCTCCGGGTGATTTTTCTTCACGGCGTGGAAGGCGTCCTCGGCCACGTCTACCGTAAATTGGATGTCCTCATAGCTGAGGGCGTGGTTGATGAAGTGATTATGGTGGTTTGTTATGAACACGCCGCGCTTGACGCATTCGGCAATCCACTCTTGGTGCAGCATCAGGCTGTCATCATCCGCAAGCCGCAGGTAGAACAGAGCCGGTTCGCCGCTGACAACGAGGTGGAAGCCGTTATTCTGTGCCGCCGCAAGCAAGCCTTCCTTAATTTTTTCGCCTTTCTCGCGGAATTCCTTGCATGCGTCAATAGCCTTGAGCTTGTTGATACACGCAATGCCTGCCGCAAACGGCACCGCGCTCATCCAGTAAGAGCCGGTGTAGGTCATGCCGCTGACAGTGGACTTGATGAACTCCTTGCCGCAGAGCGCGGAAACATTCCAGCCGTTTGCCAACGCCTTGCAGAAGCAGATGAGGTCAGCCTCAAAGCCATAGTGCGCGTCAGAACCCGCAAGGTTAAGGCGGAAACCGCAGCGCACATCATCCACAATGAGGATGATGCCCTTTTTGGTGCAAATCTCACGAACCTTTTGCCAATAGCCCTCTTCCGGCAGGAGGTTATCCGTAAAGTTACCGTGCATATACGGCGTGGAGATAAACGCTGCAATCTCACCTTCGTTCTTGTCGATGAGCTTTTCGAGCGCGGGGATGTCGTTCCAATCGACATAGAGATTGTTCGCAACGTCCTCAGGGATAACGCCGGGGTAGTCGACCTTTTGCGTCCAGGGTGCAACACCGTGATAGAAGCCGTTAACGAAGATGATTTTCTTTTTGTGGGTGTGCGCACGCGCCGTCATGATGGCAAGCGTAGTGGTATCTCCGCCGTTTTTGGCAAAGAACGCCCAGTCAGCCGTTTTGACCGTATCAACAAGCACTTCGGCAAACTCCACCATTTTGTAACTGGGAATTGTAACGCAGTTTTCAATTTTTAACTGCTCCAGCGCGGCGGCGTCTATATCAGGGTCGCCGTAACCGAGCACATTAGGGCCATAACCGCACATATAGTCAACAAAGCGGTTGCCGTCCAAATCCCAAAAGTAGCTGCCCTGAGCTTTGGACGAAAAGCGCGGGAACGCGCTTGCGGGAATGTAACAGCCCTCGGCCGGTCCTTGGTGGCCGTAAATGCCGCCTGGGATAAGCTGCTGAGCACGGGCGAACGCCTCATTATTCTTGGCGTAGCTGTTCAGTTCAAAAGACATGGCGTTTCCCTCCTTATGCGAGATACAGGGCTACCCGGTCAAGGAGCCTGTTCAGGTTGTCAAGCATGTTAATCATGCCGCGCATGGCAATTTTGCCAGTACCAATGCAGCCAAGCGCGTTGACCTCGTTATCAAACAACTGGCGCGCCAGCTTGATTGACTCAAATTCCATAACCGCGCGCGGACTGTCACTCTTCTTTTTTAGCGTCAGAAAACGCCCGTCCTTCACATGCAGCGTGGCGCAAGGGCCATCCACAATGTTAAAAGCGATATCGCCGTCCGGCGTATGTGCGGCGGAGAATTTACCTGTTTCGTCATTGTTGGCAATTTGGCTCAGCGCAACAGCGATGGTGCAAAACATGAGCGTTGTGGAGGTTTCAAAGAATTTTTCGTCCTTAAGCTGCTCAGGCTCGGGGCGCATGTAGCTCTCAAGCAGCTTGGTCAGCGGAGTAAACTGCTTGAGGAGGAAGTTTGCGTTTAGTGCAAGACCAAGACTAATGGGCGGATTTGCGCCGTCAACCATTGCGTTGAACTGCGCAGGGGAGCTGAATGCCATGCGAACGTTGACCTTGCTGATCCCTGGTTCCATACGGCATTTGCCATCTTTAAAGGTGAGGGTTGCGGCGGGGCCATCCTTCACGTCAAAGCCGATGGCGATTGGTTTTGGCGTCTGTGCCAATTCGCTCGCCTTAGGCACCAGTTCACAAAGATTTTCGAGCGTGCCCAGGACTGCGAACAGGTTGATGTACGCCTGTGTGCGTGTGTCGACCATACTTTCCTCCTAGAATAGTAAAATACCTAAAAAGTATACTACTTTTCGGTCGGAATGTCAACAAGTTGTAGCCAATTCGGTACTAGGTGAATTCTTATAATAAGCGAACGATTAAGCGAACGATGATTTTCATCTTTCACTTAATTTCTTTTATGGAAGCAAAAAAGCGCACGTCTGGCATAGCGGAACGGCATCGACGTTGCACGGCAGTCGGAATGACAGCACAGTCAAGTCGCGGCTGCGCTATGTGGAACATGGCCATTATCAATGATGATCTATTTGATCTTCTCAAATGAACTCCGGCTTTTCATGTGCCGGTGGGATACTCTGGTCCTGTCTGCACAGACATTTGCAGCAACGCGAGCAGTTATGCGGCAATGATGAAGACGTGCCGGAACTACGGCGTACTGCTCGTTGGTCAAGTTCGGCTCCCTTATAGGTTCGAGTAAATATCCTCAATGAGCGTGAGTGCGCCGCGATAGCCCGCGCAGCTACGGTTGTAAATTAAGCGTTCTGTGTTGGGGTAGCACGCCAGAAAGAACTGCATTCCGTGGGACATGGCAAACTCACGCTCATTTGTGCTGCCGATGAGCAACGCAGCATCCGGGCAGCGCGCGAGGGCTTGATTGATTTCCCATTGGTCGCCAGTGAATACAATTTCGGGTGGCTGGGCATATTCCAGATTCGTCAGTCGTTCAGTCACAAAGGCTTTGTCCTCCGAGCGGAACAGCACGTCCGTGCAGATGGCGATCTCCGGCGTAAAGCTGTAGTCATTGGCCAAAAAACGCATGATGGGGATCACGTTGGCGCTCTCGCCCACAATGGAAAATCGCCGCCAGCTTTGCAGACCGATGCCGGTCTCAAGGTAGCGGTAGTACCACTCTTCCTCACTGGCAATGACGTCCTTGACCTCTTGCTCTTTGCCCAGCGCAGTGCCTACGGCACACAGGAACGCGGCGGTGTCCGTAGCTCCCAGCGGCGCGCCCGCAAAGCGCAAGCTAGGTATGCCGAAGCTCTTTTTGTACTGCTCGGCTATGCTTTTAAGCAACCACGGCGAAAGGATAATATTTAGTGCCGCAGAGGAAGAACCGCGCACTTCCGGCAGGCCCTGCCCATGAGCAAAGAAGGTGTTCACGCGCAGGCCCAGCTTGTTCAGCAACCGCGTGATTTCCTCCAAGCTGCCCTCAAAGTAGGGATCATGGTAAGGCGCCACACCCAGGACGTTGACGAGATTATCGTCGCGCGCGGACGGGTTCTTTTCCACGATGTTGTCGAACAGTGCGTTCCATGCGATCTCGTGCCCGCGATAACTCTCGCCCAAAAAGCCGGCTGTTTCCACGGCATAAACGGGATGGCCTTGATCCTGAAAACGCTGCGCCACGCTCTTCACATCGTCGCCAATGATCCCCGCCGTGCAGCCGGTGAGGACAAAAAATGCGTCCGCATCTAAGATCTCCAGCGCGCCTTCCAAGTGTTTTTCCAGCTTCTTTTCACCGCCAAACACCACCTCGCGCTCAAGCATGTTGGTGCTGGGGATAGCGGTGTAGCTGGTGTAATACGGCAAACGCAGACTGCCCTGGCTGGCCTCGCCGGCAGTGGTTTGCATAGCGCAGCCCGGGCCGGAGTGGTAGATGGGGATCACCCGGCGCAGAGCGGAGAGGGTTGCGTTCGCTCCGCCGAGGGCACAGTTGCCGTGTGGGTTTTCCAGGATTTTTGACATTGTGTTTCTCCATGTTTTTCTCTATAAGGACAACCCTTGTGATCGACCTTGCTCGCGTGAGTTTTATAATGACGGCGCAAGGGTCGCCCATATATGTCATTGAATAAATTTGAATGCGTCGCTCTCATACCAGCTCTCTTTGTAGGGCAAATGCGCATGGGCGGCGATTTTGACGTTATAGCCGGGATTTTCAATCTGCGCGGCGATTTTGCTGCCCAGATACACCAAATTACGATAGCCCATCGTGGGGCGTTTGATGTCCAGCACGTGTGTGGTGGGAAGGCCCAGCCGCGCCGCCCATACAGGCACGCCGATGAAGACGTCGGGCTTCAGCTTCTTGAGCAGATTGACCTGCTCAAAGGGCATCATATTGGCCACATCCAACACAAAATCGCCGTGGATGCGGTTGAGCTTTTCTACATCCGGCTGCGCTTCGTCGTCGTAAGTGGGTGTCTCCATGCCCACCAGCTTCATGCCAAAGTCGTCAATCAGAGCGGCGGCGGCAAAGGATCGTCCCGTCCCCCCGCAGATGAACACCCGCTTGCCCGTGAGCTTGGCACGCAAGTCCTCCACCAGCGGCAGGCAGGTCTCTCGCTCCCGTGCAATGTAGACCTCCGCCTCCGCCTCTTTATCCATGATTTGGGCTACACCGCGCAGCCAGCGGTCGGTATTGCGGGTGCCGATGGGCATGATGGTGTGGGAATATGGGATGCCATAGCGATCTTCCAGTTCCTTCATGAACTCGTCCGCAAAGACTTTGCAGATGGCAGTAGAGCCCTGCGCGCGGGAAAGTTTTTGAATCTTTTCCAGCGAGGAATAAAACGGAATATAGTTCGTTTCGATTCCGATCGCGCCAAGAATACGTTCAATTTCCAATTGATCCATATAGCTCACCGTGGGGGGCGCAAAGAGGTTCAGTAGGCCGGGAATGGTTTCGCCCCTGGGTTCGTCGGCCAACACATACTTGGTGATCGCCAAGAACGCCGCGTCGTATCCCGAGGCGCAGACCTTGCTTTTGAAGCCCTCGCAGTGGATGGGGATGATCTTCGTGTATGGCAACTCGTCGTTCACTTCGGTGGAGATCGCATCCACGTCGTCGGCAATAATACCCGAGGCGCAGGAGGTGAAGACAAAGATCAGCTTGGGGGTGTAGCGTTCCCAAGCGAGATGCAAGGCCTCGCGCAGTTTTGCCTCTCCTCCATGGACAATGTCCCGCTCGTCCAGATTACTCACCAGCACGCGGGCGTTTTTGAGGGCAAAGCTTCCCCGGTGAATCTGTCCCACACGAAACCAGTCGTTGGCCATGGAGCAACAGCCTGCACAGCCCAAGGGCGAGTGCACCACAAACGCCGCATCCTCCATGCTCAGCAGCGCCATCACAGAGTTAATCTGCTGGCACTGCAGCCCCTGGCTGAACGTGCGGTCAGTGCGGCCCATGCATTTTTTTGGGTATTGTTCGGCTGCGGCCATACTGCTGCCGCCCCAGTCGTTGATGGTGACGGTGTCGGCGCGCAACTCGCGTATGCCGTTGTAGGTTCTGGCCATAGTGTGTTTCTCCTTTGCCTGCAGGGCGGGCATTGTCCGTCCGCCGAATTATTTCAGTATTACGAGGGCGCGCGTCTCTACATACAAAATCATTTCGGTATATGCCCAAAGTACATCAGCTCCCAAATCGCCGAGGCATCAATTTTCTCTGCAACCGTGTCGCCCTCCAAGCGTTCCAGCGTCACGTTGCCGGCAAAGCGATGGTAGGCCCCATCGAAGCCGATGAGCCGGGCTCCCAGACGCACAAGGCCCATAAGCTGATCGATCATCTTGTAGTTAATGATGTTCGACTTGCGCTGGTATGTTATGCGGAAGTGTTTTTCGCCGTCGTTGTAGTCATACACCATCTTGCCATGCACGGGTTTGCCAGTCTCCGGATTGATGAACTCTTCAGACGGCGTAAACGTCAAATATTTTCCGCCATCTGCCAAATGTTCGCCTTCTTTGGCGATGAGGAATATGGGGTATTCCTCGTAGCCATACTTCTTCTCGCCATAGATATAAGACGTAATTACGCGGTAATCACCGATGCGCGCACGTCCCCAGTACCAGTGATTCATGAGCTTCATCATGTTCACGTTGCCCCAGTTGTGGTCGTGGTAGCCCGTGCCCGTGTGGGTGCTGGTCACGCCGTTCACGGTGATCTCCGCTTCCACGTTCCCCTCCGGCACGGACGGCAGCCACGCAAAGTAGCTTTCGTCTTCGTCTCCGAAGAAGATGTGCCCGGTCTCCGGCCGCCAAGGGGGCACATTGCTTTTGAGGTGCACCTTCGTCTCTGCAACGTCGTTCTTGAAGTAGATATCGTATTCGTCCAGGTTACCCTTGATATAACAGGGTCCAATGTGCACTTCGCAGCCGTCTTTCGATGCGCTGAACGGGATACCCTCCGCCTCCAGGCGTTCCTCAAAGTGCTGACCATCGGGGGTGTCCAAGTCAATGGTGGCATAGGGCGCCAGAGCTTTGTCCGGCGTCATCATGCGCTTGGTGTAATAGACCAGCACCAAACTGGTGCCATCGTCCAGATGGCTATCAAAGTACCACCACTCGTAGGAGCCGGGGCCGCCGTCGGTGCGTGCGCCGTCCTCCCATTGTTCCACGCGTCCCTTTTGGAGCCCTAGTTTTTTGTACTGCCCGGGGGTTGTCCCCAAGCCGGATGGTAATTTGGCCGCTATGCTTTTCTCTCTTATGTGTGCAGCGATAATCAGCGCGACTGTGGCGAGCAGCGCCAGCACCACGACAACCAACTGCAGATAAAGCCATTCAATCATGCTGCCGTTTGTGTAGTTGCGCCAGTGGGCGACGAGGTTATACGCCGCCAGCACCAGTTGAACGCCCGAAGCCACAGCGGCAGTGGTGGCCGCTCCGGTGGATTTACGCGCGGTGACGAGCAGAAACACGAACAGCAGGGCCAGTGTAAGGGCCACCAGCACCAGCGGCGAGTAGGCTGTCAAGAGTGTGGCCGTTTCTGTGCCGCTGTCCGCAAACTTGAGGAGACGCTGGATGGCAGCGAACATCAAATACAGCGCCCCTGCCGCCCCTGCGCCGCTGAAAACGCGGATAAGCACAGGGTTTTTGTCTTTGCGAATGAGCCGCAGCACGCCTACGGCAAAGAGAGCCAGCACAAAGCCCAACGCATTGCCCGTAACGCGCGAGAGAATGAAGTCCATAATGATTCCTCCTAGTAGCTTATGATTTTTCCGTGATGCACGGGTTCGATGAACTTCGGGAGCAAACTGAGCGCCCGGCGGATGAGCGCCAGTAATGGCTTGAACTTGAAGAGGAACACCGCGCCCTCGGTCAAAAAGCCCAGGATTTCCTGGATGGGTGGGGAACTGAGGGACTGCATGGTCACCTTACCCCCGGAGCCAAATACAAAGCGCAAACGCTGGGCGGCAATGGTTTCCACGGCGCGGACGTGCACATCCAATGTACACTCGTCCTGCCAGACGGCGTGGCTGAGGGTGCGGTAATCAATCCCGCCCAAGGTGATGGCGCCTGCGTGAGTTGTGCCGTCCAAGGGGCAGAGCAGTTCGTTTTTCTCGAGGCCCTCGTGCCAGGCGAATTGCAGGCCGCCGGGCTTGAACGTGAGAGCGATGTCGTTGATCTGTTGCGGTAATACTGCCGTTTTCGCCGTGACAATCACGGGCAGCACGCCCACAGGGAACTTGAGCAGGCGCAAAAGTTGCTTGCGCTGAAGCCGGATGCGCCGGCCCGTGATCTGCGGCTCGAGTGGACTGCGCGACGACACGTTCGGCAGCGCTTCATAGCGCGCAGCGCCGAGGATTTCTGCAAGGTTTTCGGCGGGCGCCAGGGACTCGCCGTCAAAGAACGCTGCTGGGAAGTGCCGCCAAATCAGCTGATGCACGGTCTCTTCGTCTGTGATGCCGGCATTGCAAACGAAGATGGCATTGTGGTCGTCAAAGTTGATGCCGAACTGGCAGAACATGCCGTTGGCCCGGTAGCCGGGCAGAGGGTTGCGCCAAAAGCCGTAGCCATACCCAAAATTGCAGCTGGAATGTAACCCCACGCAGGGCGTTTGCCGCTGTGTGGCCGCCCGTGCCCAATCTGCCGGGATAACCTGCGCGCCCGCGAACTTGCCCTCCTGCTGGTAGCAGAGCATTAGCTTAGCCAGATCCTCGGTCTTGGCGTAAAAGCCCCAACCGCCGGCTTCCACGCCCCGGTTGTCGGTCTCCCAAAACGGATTCATAATGCCTAAGGGCACAAACAGACGCGGCGTTAGATACGCCAGCACCGACTGGCCCGTCACCCGCACCAATATGGCGCAGAGGATAAAAAAATTCTCGTTGATATAGCGGAATTCTGCGCCGGGGTCGTTGTACCACGGGGCGTTGATAAAGGAACGAATCCAGTCCACATTCTTGCCCTTGGGGGACAGATAGGGTGGCGACTTGCCCGAGGTCATGCTCACCAGATGCCGCACCGTGAGCCGGGACAACTTTTCGTCCGGCCGCTTTGGAGCATATTCTGGGAAGACATCCGCCACTTGAGTGTCCAGGGAGAGCAGTCCCTCATCAATGGCAAAGCCAATGGCCGTAGCCGTCACGGACTTGCTCACCGACCACATCTGGTGGTTATAGTCCGCTGTAAATGGCGCGCGGAAGCACTCTGCCGCCACCTTGCCGCAGCGCAGAACCATGAAGCTATGTAGCTCCAAGCCCTGCTCTTCCACATCCCGCAGGAAGGCTAACACCTCAGCAGAGGAAACACCAATTTCCTCTGGGGTTTTGGCGCGTGGCAGGGCAATAGACTCAACGGTTGTGGACATATGGTCACCTCAAAGCTTATATTTTTATGGCGTCAAATCGCATCCAGTTGCCCCAACACAGCGAGCTTGTAGCGCAAATCTTCCTTAATGTTCTTCTCGGGGTGGCCGGCATAATCGCGCCACACGTGCAAGCGCAGGGCGGCCAGGTCGTTGAACGACAACCAGCCGTCCTTGGCCACTTCTTCCAAGCTCCAGCCGTAGCGTTCCCACAAATCCAGCGTCTGCACCAGCAGGTTGATATGCCACTGCGCCGTGGGGGTGCTCTGCCCCTCCATCATGGAGCCGGGCATGGGCATCCAGGGGCTGGGGTCGGCAAAAATACCGTGCTGCGTCAGGTATTCCGCACCCTCTAAGTAGCTGTTCAGCGGCTCTAACCCGGCAATGAGGATGCTGCGCACGTTGCCCTGGCCAAAGACTTCTACAGCATAGTCCAACGCTTTCAGCCAGTGCTCTCGACCGATGATTTCTTCCTTGCCCGGGCAGAGTCCCGCAAAAAGGTGGGGATTCCAGACCTCAAGATTGAAGAACACATACTCCCAACCGGCGGCCTTGAGCGCGTCAATTTGTTCCAAGTCGTTGGGTGCGGCGACGAGGACGTGGCCACCGGGAATAGTGTCGGTGCCCAGGCGCTTTTTGATGGCCTCACCCACAGCGATGATGAAGTCCACCTCCGCGCGGCCCGGCAGAATGCCACCCGTGATTTCCAGCCGCTTGATGACGCCCTCGGCGTAAGCAGCCTTAGCCACTTCTGCAATCTGGTACGGCGTCTGAATGAAGAAGCTATTCTTTGTGCGATAAATCGCCTCGTTGGCGTTGAGGGCGCAGAAGCGGCACTGATTGCCGCCCTTGAGGGTGTGGCAGTAGGTGTTGTAGGTTACCATGAGTTCATCGCCCAGGCGGTGCTGGGCGATCTTCCACATTTCCACGCCATCGCTGGTTTTTTTGTTGTAGAACGCGGGGCGCTTTTCGTATTCCACAGGGAAGATCCGCATTCCGCTCACCGACAGATACAGCACGCCCTTGTCCCGCGCCAGAGAGAACGGCGAGGCATCGTTGACCACGATGGGCACGTGCAGGCCATGAGGCAGAGCCAACTCGGCGGGCAGGAGCTTTTCGCTGTTCCGGCGCAAGTTCAGGTCAAACTGATAGACCCCCAAAAGTTCTTTGTAGACGGAACCAACACCTTCGTAGGCGCTCTCCTCCAGTCGCACGCCGGTAAGATACAGTGCGGCCTTGATCAGGAAAATCTCGCCCTCACCAAAGAGCGTCTCCGCCCGGTCGGGGTGAGCGATGATGCGGCCAATGAGACCGTTGAGCGCGGCATCGCCTGCGTCCAGCGGCAGCACGCCCTTGATTTTGGACGCCACGCGTCCGGCGATTGAATTCTTGAGTGAAAGAGCCATGTTGTTCTCCAAATTTGTCTTCTACAAAATGGTGATGCACAATATTGTTTGTTTTAGATAAAGTATTCGGGTGTTTTCCCCTCGGTAAAGCGGGCTAAAAACTGGGCGGTGCGCTCCTGCTTAGGCGCGCCGAAGACCTGCTGGGGCGTGCCCTGCTCCACAATTTCGCCGCCCTCCATGAACACTACCCGATGGGCGACCTCGTAGGCAAAGGCCATTTCGTGCGTCACGATGATGAGCGTCATGCCCGTGTCCGCCACGGCGCGGATGAGGTCGAGGATTTCCTGCACCTTTTCGGGGTCCAGCGCACTAGTGGGTTCATCAAAGAGCAACACCGCCGGATTGATGGCCAGCGCCCGGGCGATACCCACCCGCTGCTGTTGTCCACCGGAGAGCTCGTGAGGGCGGGCATCCAAGCGGTCGGCTAGGCCCACTTGTTCCAACACTTGCTTGGCCGTGACGATTGCCTCTTCCTTGGGTGCTTTCCGCGCGACAATGAGTCCTTCTGTAACGTTTTGCAGCACTGTTTTGTTCAGAAACAGGTCGTAATTCTGGAACACCATGGCCGTGCGGCGGCGCAGGGCGAGAATCTCTTTTTTGTGGGCCTGGCGCAGATCCACGCTCTGGTTCTCAATGCGCAGAGTTCCCGCATCCGCACACTCCAAAAAGTTCAGGCAGCGCAATAACGTTGTCTTGCCCGAGCCGCTGGGGCCCAAGAGCGCCACCGTCTCGCCGGGCTCTACAGCCAAATCAATACCCGTGAGTACTGGCTTTTTGCCGAATGACTTGTGTAGTCCCCTGACCTCTAAAATTGCGTCATGCGACACTGCGCATCCTCCTTGTCAGCACTTTTTCGCCCACGCTAAAGGCTTTTTCCAGCGAAAAGCAGAGACCCCAATAGATCAACGCCGCCGCCGCGTAGGCTTCCAGGTAGCGGTAGTTACCATTGGCGGAGATCACCGCCGCATTCATTACGTCCACTACGCTTACCAGGCTTGCCATAGCCGCCGCCTTGATGAGGGCGGTGGTAATGTTGCTCACCATAGGCAAAGACACGGGCAGCGCTTGGGGCAACACGATGCGTCCGAGCGTCTGCGCCTGAGTAAGGCCCGCTGCCGCGCCTGTATCAAACTGACTGGGGTTGACCGCCGCCAGCGCACCGCGAAAGGCTTCACTCAGGGCGGCGGAGGCGTAGATGGTCAGCGCAGCAATGGCGATGATGCTCTTAGGGAAGTCTCGGAAAGTGAACGGCAGACCCAGGAACTGCATGAATGGGTCAAAGGCCTTGCCGCTGATAACATAAAACACGAAGAGCATCAGTACCACAGGTATGCCTTTGATGAGCGTTACCGCACCCTGTATTCCCTGCCCCAGCACAGGCACGCGATAAAAACGCACTAGGGCCAACGGCAGGCCAATTACTGTGCCCAAAACCAACGGAATGAGCGCCAACGCCAGGGTTGTGGGGATTTTATTCGCCGCCGCCAGCAGGGCTGTGCCTAGGAATGATAAGTCGAAAGTCATGGTGTGTCCTTGATACTTTGGTATTTCTTGTGGAGATGAGCAACGCTTGCCCCTACAGCACATGTTATTTCTTTGCCGCTGCAAAAAAATCGTCCACCGCTTTCTTCGAGAGCGCGGCCAACTCGCCGGAAGCCTGCATTTCTTTGAGCACGCCGTCAATGGCAGTTTGTAGTTCCACGGAGTCCTTGTTGTAGATGTGGAAGGTCTCGGTGGTGCTCAGAGACTTGCCTACGGCCTTAAACTTGGTGCCCAAAAATGTGTTCATCAACTGTAGGTCCGATTCTGTGAGCAACGTGGCGTCAATCACGCCGCCGGAGAGGTTGCCCACCAAGACGTCAGGGGTGGATTCATAGTAGAGGATGTCGATGGGGGAACCCGGGTGCTCTTTGTTGTAGGTCTCCAGCAGTAGGGCCCAGTTGGAGGCAGGGGCTACGCTGACTTTTTTACCGGCCAGGTCATCCAGAGAGTCGATATCTTGAGTGTTCTCGTCCACCACAATGTAGTCCGCCGCGCTGAAGTAACCCACAGTGCCAAAGAGATATTTCTCTTTCCGCTCGGCATTGGGACCAAACTGGTGCGCCGCCAGGTCGACGCGGCCTTGGTCCAGCGCTGTGAGGATGGTCTTGAATTCCAGTATCTCGTATTTGAACTTATATTGCGGCAGCTTTTTGTCCACCGCCTTGAGCAGAGCGATTTCATAGCCTGCCAACGCGCCGCTGTCGTCTAGATAGCAAAACGGTGGATAATCGTTGCCAGTGCCCACCTTGATGGTGGTAACGCCCGCTTCGTCCCCCGCGCTGCAAGCCGCCGGAGGCAGAAGGAGGACTGCAATCAGCAATAAGATCAATGCTTTTTTCATCGTGTTTACCTCTCTTTTTAGTGAATAAGTAACGCGAACAATATGTACCGGCTGTGCGTGTCCCTGCAGAAACGAATTATGTGGCTTTCTTGCGAAATGTAACCTTTTTCTCGGCCTTGTGGAAGATTCTCTCCAGTAGGACAGAGAGTAGGACGAAAAAGAACGCCGCCACGATGTAGCCCTCCAGCAGTCGCCCGGTGATGGAACCCAGTGCCTTCACCTGGCCGACTACGTCCACAATGCCCAGCATGAAAGCGAGCGACGTGTCTTGCAGCAAGCTCGTGATGGTCATGCCTGTGGCCGGCAAGGCGACAGCTACGCTTTGCGGGAGCACAATGCGGCGATAGGTCTGCGCTCGGGTCAGGCCGCTGCCCTCGGCGGCGTCCCACTGGGCACGGGGCACCGCACCGATGGACGAGCGCAGAATCTCCGAGAAAAATGCAGCGGCGTTGATGCTGTAGGTCAGATAAATGAACCAGATTTTGTCCAAATCGTCGATGTCAAGGCCAATGGCTTTGAGCAGCAGTGGCAGGCCGAAGAAGATCAGGAACATCTGCACAATGATGGGCGTGCCCCGCAGGAAAGACACAGCGATCTTGCTCACTTGCCGCAGCACGAATACGCGCTCTAACTGTGCCAGTGCCAACACGAACCCCAGCAGCAGACCAAACACTGTGGCCACCAACACGATGGAGATCGTCACGGGCAGTTTGACCAGCAGCTTAGGGAAGAAATAGACAACCGTGTCCCAGTCCAGTCTCATAAGCATCCCCCTCTTCTCCAATTCTGATGATTTAGTAGCGCACTGTGATGATGGTGTAGTCGTCCACAACAAAGTCCAACGTGTTTTTTGAAAACATCTTAAAACTTGCATCGGCCAGCGCGTGAGTGGTTTGTTTCAAGCTGATGATGTGCCCGGTGGCTGTGTCGTATTCCAGCTCTGCAGTGCAGTCGTAATAGGTTAGACTATACTGGGGCTCGCGAATGACAGGGATGGATTTCAGGGCGTCGTCCAGATCTTCTTTGCGCGCCAGATCAAAGATCCCCCCGATGCTGTCGCCCTTCTTCGTCGCCCAATATGGCCCGGCATTTTTTTCGTCTTTGAGCACAATGCGGATCTTGCGCGTACCGCCGTTCTGCGTCAGCGTGGCACTTTTGATGAGATTCGCGTCGGTGAGGCAGCAGCCTTTTTCACTTTGCACCACGGGGAAATCCTGCATGTCGTTGCCCTTGGCGTGCGTGGTGGGATTATTGCGTGCATCTTTTTCGCTTGTAAACATCTGATCGATAAACTGCGACAGCACGCTAGTCGCCAGGCCGTCCGCATGGCGCTTGTCTTTCGGCAAGTCCTGATACTGAATCTTCGTGAACGCGGGCTTCTCCGCCTTGGCTTGGTTCATGATTTTGGTGTACTGCGCCAGAATCTCGGCCTTTGTGTTGGGCAGAGCAGGCTTGGGCACAGTGGTTGGCGCCAGCGTAGTGGCTGCGGATGCCGGCGTGGTAGTCACGGCGGGTTTCGTGGCCTGTGTTTCTTGCCGGGATGGCTTGGGCGTGGTTTCTTCTTGTGCAGTGCCAAGGGCGGGGCGCAGGGTTTCAGAGGGCAACTCGCTCTGTGTTTGGGACACAGTATCCGATGCGGCGGTCGCGTCCGCCGTCGTGTCTACGGCCTTGCCGCAAGCGGCCGGTGAGAAAATCAGAACGAACAGTAGAGCGATCGCTGTAATTTTCTTCATCTTCAGCCCTCCCGCGTACCCAAGTAGGCCACCACTAGATCCGTCCACTCCTGTACCATGGCTTCGTCAAAAAAGTTATCGCGCTTGGAGTGGGTATTGCTCAGTTTTTCCAGATCCTTCACGGGGAACTTCGCCTTTTTTACGGAGATCAGCGAAATGGACGGAATGCTCTTTTTGAACGGGCTGGAATCCGAGGGGAAGGTTTTGGTTTTGTAGATTTTGAAATCCTCGCGCACCGAGAGTTCGCGGATTTTTTGGGCGATCTCCAGCCCCGCGTCGCTGTGGGTGTAGAGCCTGAAGATCGTGTCACGACCGCCGATGCAGTCAATATTGAGCACCAGCTTTTGGGCCAACTGCTCGGGGCTCAGCGCGGCGGTGAGCTGCCGGTTGAGTTTTTTGCCGCCTTTTAGGCCGCTCTCCTCCCTGTCGGTGAAGACAAACGCTAACTTGTCTTTCAGATGCGGTAACTCGCGGCTCACTCGATCGGCAATCTCCAGCAGGGCAATGTTGCCGCTGGTGTTGTCATTAAAGTTGAACTTGTTGTCAAACATGAAGCTCACGGCGGTGTAGAGGGCCATGAGTGCGAACCACGCCAGGCCCGCCCACCAGTGCCAGAACCCAAAGCCCACTGTGCCCAGAATCACCAGCAGCAGAATGCCAATGACGATGACGCCGTCGCCCCAAAAGCCCGGTGTGTTGGTGACATAGAAGTTCGGTGCGGTGTAGCCGGTTTTCGACGTGTCGTAGTGGGCGGTGAAGATGATGCCGGCAGTTTTTTCGTCGCCGAAAATCAGATTGGTAATGCCCTTGAAGTCACCGTCCGCACGGCCGGCATATCCCCGATGGGCAAGGAATTTGTTGACAGCCAAAAAGAACTGCTCTTTTACGGCGGGGCTGCGGCGGATGCGGAATTTGGTGTCTCCGTTGAGTTTTTGGTTCCAGTCAGAAATAACGCTGCTGATCTTGCTCATGGTCTTCTCCTCAGATATATATGACGTCGTTATGTAAGGGCGAGCATATCTCATCCCTGCAGGTGGTGTTCAGCCATACGAAAATGTGTTCTCAACTCTTGGCGTTGCGCCGTAGATTTGTGGGGCCAAGTTTTGACCCTCGCCGCATCGGCCCGACATCGTGCGCAGTGGCGGAAAATGGTGAGCCGCTCTTCCACATGGGCGTGGGCAGTCCCGATTTGTCCATAATCAGGCGCAGAGAGCTTGTGCCGGGGAATAGGCAGGACGATGTTCAGCATACGCGCCGCCTGCGCAATGGCCGGAATAGGTTTGTCGTCTACCCCGGAACGCACCTCGTCCGCGCAAAGCTTGCGGTTGCAGAAGCAGCCAAAAATGCTGCAGCCCGGGCTGATAGGCAGATCCACACGGCCGATGCCTCCGGGTTTGTTCTGGGCGCAGCAAGAGCGGGATTGCTTAAGTTTATGGAAGGGTGCGGACAAAAGTGTTCACCTCGCTTTATTTCTTGTAAGGGCATGCCCTATATCTGCCTAATCATCCAAAACGTGTTCTGCAATAATCTGCACCAGTATATCCTCCACGGCGCCGGGGGCCTCAAAGGCGCGAATGCCTGCGGCTTGCAGTGCGTTAACGGCGCCTTGGCCAATCTTGGCGGCGAACACTGCCGAGCAGTCGGAGAGCTTTTGTACTGTGTGCGCCAGCGCGTCGTCGTCGTGGGCGTAGCCGCTGCAGACGGGTGCCGTGTCCCGCTGTTCAATCACCTCGTAGCTCTGGTCGCAGATGTCCACAATGTTGAAGTGTACAGCTCGGCCAAAGTGCTGGTTAATCACCTTGCCGTCCGTGCTGACGAGCGCAATTCTGCGTACCATAGCCTGCTCCTTCCTCAACTTGGGCGTAGGGCGCGCATTGCGCGTCTGTTGGGGAAAATAACTAAATTGTGCAGCCCCCGCCCTGCTTCTCAATCTCAATGAGCTGCCGGGCCCAGTCGGCCGCCCAAGCTTTCAGCTCTTGGGATTCCAGCGGCGCAGGGGCGGTAGACTCGGCGTGATCGGCAATGCGTTGGGCCAAGGCGCGGTAGATGGCCGCCTGAGGAGAATCCGGCGCGGCTTCGATAGTGGTGCGTCCGCTCAGTTCGCTCTGGGTCACTGTGATGGATCGAGGTATGTATTCCATGACCTGGGTCTGGGTCTTGGCGGCGAAGTCGCCGATGATCTGCCTCTGGAAGGGCGTAGCGCATGAGTTGGCGATGATTCCGCCCAACAGTGCACCGCCGGAGCGGGAGTACTTTTGGATCCCCTTAAAGAGGTTATTGGCCGCATAGATGGCCATAAAATCCGCCGAGGTGACGGTAAACACGTGCTCGGCGATACCCTCGCGGATGGGCACGGCAAAGCCGCCGCAGACCACGTCCCCCAGCACGTCGTAGATCACGTAATCCAGGTCCAACTCCTCAAAGATGTTCTGTTGCTTGAGTAGTTGCACCGCCGCAGTGATCCCGCGCCCGGCGCAACCGACCCCCGGTGCGGGGCCGCCGGCCTCTACGCAGGCAATGCCGTTGTAACCGCGAAAAATGGCCTCGTGGGCGTCCACGTCGCCACGCTCCCGGAGGAGATCCAGCACCGTGGGGATATCCGCACCGCCGCGCAGGGTGTTGGTGGAATCCGCCTTGGGGTCGCAGCCAAACTGCATGACGCGGAAGCCCATGTCGCTCAGCGCGGCCGAGATATTAGAGGTGGTGGTGGATTTGCCGATGCCGCCCTTGCCATAAATGGCGATCTGTCCGAGTTTTTTTGCCAAGATGACGCCTCCTGCACGCATATCATATAAAACATATGGTTTTAGTAAGATTATTATACCACGAAACGGGCTTTCTGTCAAACGCGTGGCGCAGATTGGGGTGCCCAGTGCTTAGCACATACTTTCCGCAATCCACATACTCTCCAACGGCAATCCAGTCACTTCTTCAAGGATCGCGCGTTCTTCATCTGAGATAACGGCGACGCCAACGCCCCGTTTTTGCGCAACTTTACTCTGAATCATCAAATGCCGCTCGGCAGTGAGTGGCCATCGGCGCGAATACGCCCACATCGCAATACCACAGACCAAGGGGATCACGGCATAGAGTATCTTGACACTCATCAGCGGCAGACCTACGCCTAAGGCCGGAGTGGCGTTGTCCTCATTCAGGCCAAAGGCTTCCAATAGTGCACCGCTAAGCAAAAACGCCAGGCCTTGTGCCAGTTGCCGTCCCAGGTTCAACAAGCCCGCCATGCTGCCCTCCAACTGTTTGCCGGAGATCGCCTCCTCCACGTCCGGCAGATCCGGCAGCAGACAACTGGGGATAAAGCTAATGCAGCTTGCGCCAAAGCCCGAGAGCGCCAGCGCCACAAAAAAGAACCATAGCGGCGCGTCTTTGGTAATGAACAAAAAGAGCAGATTCCCCAGGATATGCAAGGGAAAATTGAGCTTGAATGGGGCGTGTTTGCCGCCCTTGTTCATGAGGAGCGTGCTGGTGACAAAGCTCATCACCTCCCACGCGCCCTCCCAATTGACAGCCAGAAAGATGAGGGAGAATGTCCCCACCAAGGGCAACTTGAAGTTCAGGTTATTGAACACCAGCAAGATGAAGATAATTTGCACCGCTGTGCAGCAATAGCTCACGAACGCGCCGGCGATGTTCAAGAACAGTGTGCGGCGGTAGATCCGTGAGCGCAGCAGACTGCCATATTGCCGGAAGATGCCGGAGAAACTCACCGCTTCCGGCACGACCACTTTATTTTTTTCCTTGGAACCCAGAAACGCAATCAGCGGCGCGGCGGCGAAAATCAGCCCCAGTACCACGCCCATTTTGCTGAAGTTGGGGATTTGCGCAGCGTAATCCGCCGTTTCTTTGATTTGGATCATGGCTTCAAACACCCAGACGGAGAGAGCGTTGGTCATCCCCGCCAGAAGGGAGCGGAGTACGGAATAGTTTGCCCGCTCGTCGTAGTTCTCAATCATCCGGGGCAGCAGGGCCTCATAGGGCACAGTACCCACGCTGGCCGCTGTGCTGAATAGGATGCTGGCCAGCAGAAAATACACGAAGCGCCCCGCCGTGCTCCCAATGCCCCAGTGGTTCCAGAGCATGATATACGACACAAACACAGGCGCCACGCTGGCCAAGAGCCAAGGGCGGCAGGCGCCTAAACGCGTCTTGGTGCGGTCCACCGCAACGCCCAGAATGGGGTCGACGACACCGTCCCAGACCTTGGAGATGCCCGTCACCAGCCCGGCCAAAAGCGGCGGCAGCTTCATGGCGAATATCAAGAAATTAAGGTAGTAGAGAGAGGTGATCATCTGGCTGCCGCCGCCCAGCATATTGCCCGCCGCATAGCTCAGCAGATGGCTGCCTTGGGCGACTTTTTCTTTGGCCTCTTGCAGTTTCATGCGGATCTCCTTCGGTGCCTATAGCGGCAGCGGATTTTCCAGCGTTTTGAACACCACGGCGCTGACAAAAAGGGCGACGCCCCACAGCAACGCATAGAGCACCAAACTGACTGGGCTGTTCTTCTTCTCCAAAGTCCCCTCCATTCACATATGATAAGCCTATATCTTATTAATCATATATGTATTGTAGCATATATAAGTGTGCTGTGTCAAGAGGGGGCATGGTTTCGACCCTCGGTCAGAGGGAGAATTTGGTGGATTTTTTGCATTTGGTCGCCGTTTTCGATAATGGCTTTGCTCATGGTTATCAATTCCTTTCGGTTACAATAGAAAAAGGCCGTTGGATTTTTGATTTCCAACGGCCTATGCGCTTTGCGCGGTATTTAGTTGTATGTCTGATTCACGGGAGTGCGAATCTCTCCCGAATGGGAAATTGCCCGGTTTGTATCTTCGCCCACGTTGTGCTGAGTTTTGCTCCTAAAACGCCGAAAAAAACCGCTTGTTTAGCGGGTTTTTGCGGCTGCATCTTTTTCATCAATGCTTTTTGTAACACCACGTCTGTAGCGAGACAATATAACAGTAGCCGTTAAGCTAACAGCACCTAATATTATAAACGAAATAATTATTCTTGAATGGGTGCGATGCAGATTATAGTGTACTCTAAACTGCACCTGTCCCCGCGCTGTTGCGGACCTCAAACTGGAAGCCGGACACTAAGACCGCACCACAGTTACACGAATGCTGGGCTACCGCCAGATTGACGGCAGACTTCAAGTCGTGCCGGGGGAAGCTAAAATTGTCAAACAAATCTTTGAAGATTATCTCAGCGGAAAGGGATTCTTGGCGATTGCTAAAAAACTCAATGTCGCCGGAGTGTCAACGCAACATGGCGGGCTATGGCGGAAAGATACAATCCGACAAATTTTAACTTGTGAAAAATATCTCGGCGAAATGCTGCTTCAAAAGACCTTCCGTAAAGACCATATCTCAAAGAAAAAATGTATCAATCAAGGTGAATTGCCGATGACTCATGTCAAAGGCAGCCACGAGGCGATCATCTCACACGCTGTTTTTGAGCAGGTGAAAGCGGAAATGGCGAGGCGGGCGCAGAGATTTTTTCCAAAGGAAGTTACGCCTGTCACATATCCATTTACCGGTCGGCTTATTTGCGAGAAATGCGGCAAAAGCTACCGCCGCAAGCACAACAACGCCGGAACGAAATACGAAAAAGTGGTGTGGATTTGTTCGACCTTTAATACGCACGGCAAAGCCGTTTGTGACGCGCAGCAAATTCCCGAAAGTATCTTAGAAGCTAAAGCCGCTGAAATCTTAGGTTTATCCGAGTTTGATGAAAATGTTTTCACTATGCAAATCAAAGAAATCCGAGTACCTTCGGCTGGCAGGCTGGTTTTCATCTTCCATGACGGCTTTCAAATGGAAACCGAGTGGCAAAATCCCTCTCGCCGAGAATCCTGGACTCCCGAGATGAAGCAGTCAGCGCGTGAAATCACCATGAAAAGAAATGAGAAACGGAGGTGCGAATGATGGATTACTCGCCAGTTATAACGATCATCCCCGCGACTATCGACCTGTTTACCAACCGTCCGCTGGACTGTATCAAAAAATTGAACGTAGCCGCTTACGCTCGTGTATCCACTAAAAGCAAAGAGCAGTTATCCCGCTTATGCGGTGCATTTTTGACAAGACGTGGTGCAAGGCAGAGTATGTTGAACATAACAACGGTATGGTTCAAGTCCGGGGTGAAAATCGCGCAAACTTCCGCACACAAGCCAAAATCCCCTGTAAATCAGGGGATTTTGGCTGTCAGGTTTTGTATCAAACCTGCAAACGATAGTTGGTGCGGACGGCGGGATTTGAACCCGCACACCAGAGTACTGGCTCCTAAGACCAGCGCGTCTGCCAATTCCGCCACGTCCGCATATAAATAAAATATCTTGTTTTCTTCAAGATATCTCGCTTTTTCGAAAAGTAGATGGTGATTGGGAATTGTTTCCTAAACCGTTGTGGAGAAAGTTACTGAGGCGTATAAAGCTATCCCCGAATTTGTTCCACATCTTGTTGTGGTGGACACGCACGGACTCGAACCGTGGACCTCCTGCGTGTGAAGCAGGCGCTCTAACCAGCTGAGCTACGCATCCATCAAATCAATGTTGACAATCATACCATAACAGCGCAAAAAAGTCAATAGGCCATGCTGTGAGTGCCAGAGCAACAGCAATTACTTAATCATCCCAAAGTGATAAGATATAATCATGAGAATAGAAAAATTAATAGAAAACACAAAAGGAATAACCGACCCGCGGCGGAGTTATGGGAATCTT
>JAIRYC010000017.1 GCA_031267965.1 Oscillospiraceae bacterium
CCTGGTTTTTGGTACGCACGCTCTGCCGCAATTGCCGGAGTTACTATATATGCTTTACAGTGCCCAAAAACGGATTATCGCCGTCGAACGAGCGGACGGCACAATCAGCGAAGGTCTGCCATTGCGGCGTGACAGCTCTTTCCGTGCATGGCTGCCCATTTCTTATGGCTGTGACAACTTTTGCTCGTATTGTGTGGTGCCGCATGTGCGCGGTCGCGAGCGTTCGCGTGCTCTTGAGGCTGTGCTGGAGGAGGCGCGCAGTCTTATTGATGGCGGCTACAAAGATATCACTCTGCTGGGACAAAACGTCAACTCATATGGCAAAGGATTGCCCGGCGGCGCAAGATTCCCCGGCCTATTACGTGCCATTAACGCAATCCCCGGTGATTTCCGCATACGCTTTATGACGAGCCACCCCAAGGACTGCTCCGCCGAACTGCTCGAAGCAATGTGTGATTGCCAAAAAGCTGCGTGTCACCTGCATTTGCCCGTGCAGAGCGGTAATAATGAAATCCTTGCAACAATGAACCGGCGCTATACGCGCGAGGATTATTTGCGCATTGTTGAGATAGCAAAGCGGCTCATGCCGGATTTGACGCTGACCAGTGATATTATCGTGGGCTTTCCCGGCGAAACGGACGCGCAATTCCGTGACACGCTGGAATTGGTGCGCCAAGTGGAGTACGGTGCACTTTTCACATTCATTTATTCATCGCGCACAGGCACGCCTGCTGCCAAACTGCCAGATCCGGTATCGCATGCGGAAAAGGTTGCCCGCTTGCAGGAATTATGTGCCCTGCAGGAGCAGATAGCTTCACGAAAAAACGCTGCGCTGGCTGGGCAAACGCTGCGGGTGCTGGTTGAGGATAAGGGGCGGCAGGACGAAAGCATGCTTTTGGGCAGACTGGAAAGCAATGCGGTTGTGGAATTCCCGGGTGAAGCGGATCTGATCGGTCAATTCTGCAATGTGACGGTGACGAATGCGGAACGCTTAGCACTTCGTGGAATAATCGTTTAAACGCATTTACTGCTGTGTAACAGTGTTGTAGTCCCATCTTATGTTCGGTACCGCGCCCACAATCACTGTTTCTGCCGCGCAAATTTGCGTTTCAACTGTCATAATGTCCTTGTTGTCCTTCAAAAATATGTAGACCCTGGTTTCCACACGCAGATAAATGCGGTGGCGTGTTTGATTAACCCCGGCGGAGTCAAATTCGCTGACAAAAGTGCTGAAGCTCTCGCCATGCAATCCCAGATTTACCTGTATGATTGGTCCCCAGCCGCTGAGGAAGTCAATTCCCAATATGGTGCCCAGCGGCAATGCCAGATGCCGGCGTTTAAGGCCGTCCATTCGCTCATTAATTGTCGCGCCGACTGCCGCCTTAAGCTCGTTCAGCCTTACAATGTCGGCCGAAATGGAGGTTATCTGCCCTTCATCATCCGTTCGTAAGACGCTTAAGTCTTCATAGCGGAGCTGCTCTTTTTCCAGTGTTTCCAGCAGAGCACCGTTGACTGCATTTGCGGCAAGGCTGCGGCATTCCAGCTCCGCCAGCGTGCGGATGGTTGGCGAAAGCTTTGCGTTCAGGAACAGAATTGCCGTCAGCACAGCGATAACAAGACAAATCAGGCGCAAAAACAACGCGCTTGCCTGTGGGTTAAGGAAGAATCGGATGCGAGTTCCGCGCCACCTAAAACGCCACCTTGCGGGTGTATGCAAATACCGCCATGTGGGTTTGTACCATCGCCGAATGCGCATTATGCCTCCCTGCGGTTTGTGTTCTCCTCTATACTATGCGCAGGGCGGGCAATTTGTGATTAACGCTTTGGCCTTTTGTCAAGAGGAACTATTTGGGGCGGGGAAAACAAGATGTAAAATTTCTGTGAACATCGTCACAACCCCATTGACAAATCGGAATTTACCCGTTATTTATGGGGGCGAATTGCGCTGTAATATTGACAATCACCGCACATACAAACTGCCGAAAGCGCGCCCAAAGAAAATGATAATGCTAAGGTTAAAGAAATACAAAAAAACAGGTAAAGGCTTCTATAGATTCCTTGTTGAAGCTGTACCAAAGGTTAGTGCAGAATTTCTAAACTTAACCTATAACACGCCCATACCGCTCATTCAAACCGCGCAGCCAAGCCGTATTGGCCGCCGCTAACTGTTCCTTGGTAACGCGGAAGCCCCAGTTGCCTTCTGCCGCGCCGGGAATATTCATTCGCGTATCCGCACCATAACCCAGCAAATCCTGTAGTGGCGCAAAGCAAGTCTGCGCAGGGGACTGCCAGAGTGTGCGCAGCGCGGCCCTAACCACAGGCGCGTCCGCACCGCCGCGCCCCCAATCACCATGAACGTCAAGATAGGCGAGCGCGCGGTTGCGCTCATCATCATCCGCTGACCAAATGTAGCCGAGCAGGGTATTGTTGTCGTGCGTGCCAGTATATGCGGCAACGTTTATCGGATAATTGTGTGGCAAGTGCAGGTTATTGCTCCCGCCTCCAAACGCGAACTGCAATACGCGCATTCCCGGCAGCCCGCTTTTCGTTAATAGTGCTCGCACAGTATCGTCGATTTCACCCAAGTCCTCGGCAAGCCAGCGTTCCTCGCCGAACTCATTCAGCAGGGGTGAAAGCAATTCCATACCCGGACCATTGTGCCATAAGCCATAAACCGCCTCCTCTGCACTGCGTGGCATAGCATAATAGCGTGAAAAAGCGCGGAAATGATCAATCCGCACGCGGTCAAACTGAGCGAGTATGCGTGCGGCACGTGCCTTCCACCAAGCAAATTTCTGCGTCCGATGCGTTTCCCAATCATAAAGCGGATTGCCCCAAAGCTGACCGCGTGGCGCAAAATAATCCGGTGGCACACCGGCGACAGGGGAGGGGAGTCCGTCCGCATCCTTCAAAAAAAGTTCTGGATTCGCGGCAAAATCCGCGCTCTCCGCCGCAACGTAAATTGGCATGTCGCCCAGCAGACGCACGCCCATTTTGTTTGCGGCTGATTTGAACGCTTGCCATTGCGCATCAAAAAGCCATTGCGCAAAGACCCAAAAATCAAGCGTTTTGCCTTCGGCTTTGATTTGGTAACGCGCATAGTCGTCAATCCAAAAAGCTTCGTGCAAGCGGAAGTTCTCCGCCTGTTCCAAAGCTGCGTTGTCCGCTTTGGCAAAAACCTTATGAAGCAACGGAACGCGCGTGCGATGCAAAAAATCAAAGTCCACGGCGTATGGGCTGTCACATTGCCATGCGGGCAACTCGTCCGCGGAGAGCAAGCCCATGTCTACCAATACTTCCGGATCAATCAGGAATAAATTGCCCGCAAACGCACTCGGGGAGCTATACGGCGAATTGCCTTTGCCAACAGGCGTAACCGGCAGCACCTGCCAAAGCGAAAACCCGCAGTCCGCAAGCCATTGGGCAAAACGCAGGGCGGGCGCACCAATCGTCCCGCTGCCGTATGCGCCCGGCAGACAAGTTATATGCAGTAAAACGCCCGCTTCACGCATTCAATTCTGGCCCCTGAAGCGATACCCAACGCCCCACACGGTTTCAATATACTCCGGTTTGGTGGTGTCAAGCTCAATTTTATCACGTATGCGGTTGATGTGAACAGTTACCGTGGAGGTTTCTCCGAACGAATTAGCCCCCCAGATTTTGTCAAACAGATCACTCTTGCTAAAAACCACGTTGGGGTTGCCAGCAAGAAAAACAAGCAATTCAAACTCTTTGTTCGTCAGCGGAATTTCCGTATTGCGGCACCAAACCTTGCGTGCCGCGCAGTCAATTTTTATGTCACGTATGATAATCTCGCTTAGCATTCCGCTACGGTTATTCGCAGCGTTCAAACGCTCGTAGCGCGCAATGTGCGCCTTGACCCTTGCAACTAACTGCTGCGGCGAAAACGGCTTGGTAACGTAGTCGTCAGCGCCAAGCCCAAGCCCGCGTATTTGGTCAATATCTTCACGTTTTGCGGAAACGATAATAATCGGGATCTCATGCTCCTTGCGGATTCGGCGGCATAGCTCAAAGCCGTCAATTCCCGGCAGCATAAGGTCAAGAATTACCAAGCTTAATTTGTGCTCCTCAAGCAAATGCAAGCCCTGTGTGCCGTCCGGCGCAATGAACACCTCAAAGCCGTTTGCCTCCAAATAGTCGCGCTCAAGCATGGCAATGCTTTTGTCGTCTTCGATAATCAGGATTTTACCTTCACTGTCCATTTTTCTCTCCTTAATTGATATTTTATTTGTTGACTTTAAAACAGCGAAATCGGTTCAACAATTGGGAAAGTGACTTCGATTGCAAGCCCGCCCCATGCTGAGGGTCTGGCGCAGATGGTGCCGCCCAAAAGGTCGACTAACTGTTTGCAGACAGTTAGTCCAATGCCGCTGCCGTTGACTGTGCTTGTCTTTGCGCCGTTTGTGCGGAAGTATGGCGTGAAAATCCTGCCACAATCCTCATGGCTGACTTCAAGCCCATTGCTTTCAAGTGTAAGGCGCAGGCGCTTATCCGGCAAGCTCTCTGCACTGAAGTATGCCTCCGGTTTTGTTTCCTCCGTGCGCTGCATGTATTTTATGCAGTTGTTCGTCAGGTTTTGAAAGACGCGGTTAAGTTGTACAGGATCAATGCTCAGCGTGATTGGCTTTTCGGAAAATCCGCGCTTGATAACGTCAAAATGAATATTGTTTTTGTGGAAGCTTTGGGAAATATCATAAAGCAGCGGCCCAAAGAAGTCGTCGAAGCGAATATCCTCTAAATGCAGCGGAAGGTTATCCATATTCAGGCAGGAGAACATGAAAAAGTCGTTTGCCAATTGATTTAGCTCAACCGCCTTACGCTGAATCGTTTCCAGATATGTCTGCTTTTGCTCAGGCGTTTGCAGTATGCCTTCCAATAGAGCCTCGGAGCAGCCTTGAATCGCGGCAAGCGGCGTGCCAATATCATGGGAAATCCCGGCAATAACATCCTTGCGGTTTTCTTCGTAGCTGTCACGTTCTTCATTTGCCTCGCGCAAAAAGCTCCTAAGCCGCTCCAATCCGTCCAAAATTGCGGAAAAAGAATTGCTGTTCTCTGTTGGTTTTTCACCAAAAGATTCCTCTAGCAGCATGTCAGTCAGTTTGCGTATCCGCCGCATCGGATGAACAATGGACTTCCAATGGTTGCGGAAAATCTGAACACAGCAAATCCCGCCGACAACGCTCGACACTAAGCACAGCACAAACAGGTACCAAGGCATGTTGTGCCAGACGAGTACGGCAATCGCACAGCCCCAAGCCGGCAAACACAAAACAAGACCGGCCATTGCCAGCTTGCGATGCACAGTTGAATTTAAAAAATGTTCTACAGGACGAATGGGTTCGTTCCTCAAACAAGCCTCCCAGCTTATTTATAAGGCTCTCTCCGCCTAACTATCATAGTTTAACGCATTCCGGGCAAAAAATCAAGAGGCATTAACCAGGAATTACGCTAATTTGTGATGAATCTGTCAAATATATTGCAATGCTGTAACTTTTTGTGCGAGCGCGTTGCAAAGCTGTAATCAATTTGTTGACAAATTGTGGTGGAATATTCTTGCCATATGCGCTATACTATGTGTGCAGAGGTTCGAGAGAATAAACCATAAAATCGTCGGTAAAAACGCTGGCGTAGAAAGGCAGAGAGTGATATGTCAGCATTCTCCGCAGTATTCATCTTGGCAGTCGTTTTTTCGTTAACGGCAGGAGCAATCTCCCACCGAACCAGTGAGAATGGCTGACTGCAAAAAGCCTTTTCCCACCCCCATAATTGTCCGCCTTGGCGCCTCCAGCCAAGGCGGGCTTACTTTCTTTTCATTAAGAAAAGAAAGTTAAGTAAAAAAACGAGATGACTTAGTTCGCGTTACTTTTAATTTTAATATTCTTTTCACGAAAAGAAATATGGCAAAGATGAAGATGATTCCTTACTTCTATATAAAAATTCACGCTAATTGAGACAACATAGCGGCCATACTTGACATTTTTCGTAGAATATGTTATACTTCATCAGCCGCGTGTGCTGGGCGTGTATTGATTGCACATAAATGGACGCAGTCCGGCCTTGTTTGCAGCGAGTCTAAACCGAAAGGTGCAGTAGCATGTACGCAATCATCGAAACCGGGGGCAAGCAGTATCAAGTGCAGGCGGGCGATTTCCTGTACATTGAAAAGCTTGACAATGAAGAGGGCGCAGAGTTCACGTTTGAGAACGTCTTGGCAGTTAGCAACAATGGTGCCTTTACCGCTGGAACCCCCTATGTTGAAGGCGCAAGCGTCAGCGCAAAGGTGCTCAAGCAGGGTAAAGCGAAAAAAATCACCGTCTTTACCTACAAAGCCAAAAAGAACGAGAAGCGCAAATTGGGCCACCGCCAGCCATACACAAAGGTGGAAATCACCGCAATCAACGTCTAACATGGTGCGCGCGGTGTTCAGCCGAAATGATGGGCATTATGCCGGTTTCACAGTGAAGGGTCACGCAATGCCGCCTGAACGCGACAGCGAGTATGACTTGGTCTGCGCGGCAGTGTCATCGACCGTGTACCTTACCTGCAATACATTGACGGACTTTGTTGGTGGCTGCACGGCAACGCAGGATGAGAACGAAATCACACTGCGCGTTAAGCAAGATTCAGAGCCTGTGCAAGCAATACTCCGCAGTTTTTACGAGCACATGCGCGACATCGCACGGCAATATCCCCGAAATATAAATATTATTATAGGAGGAGAATCCTCATGTTAAAGTTAAATCTACAATTTTTTGCTCACAAAAAGGGCATGGGCTCTACTCGCAACGGGCGTGACTCCGAATCCAAGCGCCTTGGCGTTAAGCGTGCTGACGGACAGTTTGTTCCGGCAGGCAATGTCCTTGTGCGCCAGCGTGGCACGCACATCCATCCGGGCAACAACGTGGGCAGAGGTTCTGATGACACCTTGTTTGCGCTGGTTGATGGGCGCGTAAAGTTTGAGCGCTATGACAAAGCGCGCAAGCAGGTCAGTGTATATCCGGTCGAGACGTAACGGCAGGCTTGACAAACAGCTTGTTCTCTGTTATAATGCCACTAACAATTGAATATACCCTAAATGCGAAGACGAAGTTTGCGCGGCGGAACAACACCGTCTCAGAGAGTTTGCGGTTGGTGAAAGCAAACGTCGGTGCCAACGCGCTATCCCTTCCGAGCAGGAGTCCGAACAGTTGCTTTGTGGTATTGACTGCATTGTTGCTAAGTAGTCGCTCCCGTTAAACCCACGTTACGGGTTGGTGGTTCCCGTGTAGACGATGATATGCGGCTGACGGTGACTGCGTAAGGGCATGTATAAGTGCCGAACATGGGTGGTACCGCGGAATTTCAGTGATGAATCTCGCCCCATGACCTTAATAGGTCGTGGGGTTTTGTTTTGCTGATTTAGGGCGCTTAGCGATTTCTCTGGCGTCCGATATCAATATAAATTACTGTTTGGAAAGGGGCAATGGTCTGTGGAAGTCAATCTGAAAGAGGTGGCGCAGCGAATTGCTTCGTTGCGCGAGAGTGCGGGCGTTTCACCCGCAGAAGTTGCCGAAGCAGCTCGTGTGAATGTTGAAGAATACCTTGCGGCGGAGCGCGGCGAAACTGATTTTACATTCGCATTCCTCTCAAATATTGCAAAAAAGCTTGGTGTGGATCTGCCGGATTTGCTCGGCGGCACAAGCTCTCGCCTTTCGTTGCTCTCTGTGGTCAAGGCGGGGGAAGGTTTCCCACTCCGGCGACATGAAGGCATGGAGTACAGTTACCTGGGATACGGCATAAAGAACCGCCTTTGTGAGCCGTTTCTGGTCACTGTGCCGTACCGCGAGGAGGAGCAGAATCAGCCGATTGCCTGTGTCAGCCACGTTGGTCAGGAGATTGATTACATCTTGTCCGGCACGCTTAAGCTGGAGGTTGATGGCCATACAAGTCTGTTGCACGCAGGCGACACAGCGTTTTATGACAGCGGCAAGCCGCATGGTATGATTGCCGTAGAGGGTGAAGATGTCACCATGTTTGCTGCCGTGATGAAACCATGTGACAGTGAAGGTGCAGCTGAGGTTGTGGAAGTCCCGCGCGTGGTTATGCAGCCGTCCAATGCGGTGACACTCCATAAAAAATACGTTGAAGAAATGCTTGATGCGCGAGGTATTGTGACTAATTATCGCTTCCGCGACTACGCCGACTTTAACTTTGCGTATGACTGTATTGACGTTATTGCCGAGCGCAAACCTAACCGCCGTGCCCTTGTTTGGTGCAATCCAGATGGGGAAGAACACGTCTTTACATATGGCGATCTTAAACGCGAGAGCAATAAAGTTGCTAACGCGCTGCGCGGGCAAGGCGTGAAAAAAGGCGACCGTGTCATGGTTGTGCTCAAGCGGCACTATCAGTTCTGGTTCACGATTATTGCGTTGCATAAGCTCGGCGCGGTTATCATTCCGGCAACGTTTTTGCTTAAGCCGCACGATGTGGTCTACCGCGTAAACGCTGCTGGTGCGGTTATGGTTATCTGCACGGGGCAGGGTGACGTTGCCGCGGCTATTGACGAAGCGATGATAGAATGTCCAACACTTGAAAAGCGTATCATGGTGAACGGTGCACGAGAGGGATGGCTGGACTTTGAAACCCTGCGCGAAGCCGCTTCGCCGGACTTTGAGCGTGTTCCCACCAAGGCGGACGAGCCAATGCTAATCTATTTCTCCAGCGGCACTACCGGCAACCCAAAGATGGTTTTGCACGACCATACCTATGCGCTCGGTCACCTCGCAACGGCAAAATATTGGCATAATGCTGACCCAAATGGTCTTCACTTTACCATTGCGGATACCGGCTGGGGCAAGGCCGTGTGGGGCAAGCTCTATGGTCAAATGCTGCTGGAGTCCAGCGTGTTTGTTTATGACTTTGACCGCTTTGTGCCGAAGGAAATTTTGCAAATGCTGGAGAAATACGCTGTCACCAGCCTTTGCTGTCCGCCCACAATGTATCGGCTTTTGCTGACTGAAGACGTGCTTGGCTATGATATCTCCGCACTTAAATACTGCACCACTGCCGGGGAAGCAATGCCACCGGAAGTTTTTAACAGCTGGAGTGAGATGACGGGGCTTTCCATTATGGACGGCTTTGGTCAGACGGAAACCACGCTTTGCATCTGCAATATGGTTGGCACTGAACCGAAGCCCGGCTCTATGGGTAAGCCGTTGCCGCACTATGATATGGATATTGTTGATGAGGATGGTGAATCCTGTCCGGCCGGCGTGACTGGGGAGATCGTTATCCGCACAGACGGCACTGCGCCGCTGGGGCTTTTTCGTGAATATTACCGCGAAGAAAAGAAGACTCACGAGTCATGGCACGACGGGATTTATCATACGGGCGACACTGCGTGGAAGGATGAGGACGGCTATTACTGGTATGTTGGGCGCAATGACGACATCATCAAGTCGTCTGGTTACCGCATTGGCCCGTTTGAGATTGAAAGCGTGTTGAATGAGCATCCGGCAGTGCTGGAGGTTGCGGTAACGGGCGTTCCTGATGAAATGCGCGGCAATCTGGTCAAGGCAACAATTGTGCTGCGCCCGGGCTATGAGGGTACGGAAGAGTTGAAAGCCGAATTGCAAGCGTTTGTTAAAAAGGAGACCGCGCCATATAAATATCCGCGCTTGATCACGTTTGTGTCGGAGTTGCCAAAGACGGTCAACGGCAAAATTAGGAGGGCGGCCATTCGGGCGGAAGATCTGAAATAAATTCGTAATCTGCACAAAATCGCACATTATACAAGCGTGCGATTTTTGCTGTATCACAACACCTCATGGCAAACTATCAAGCCACTCCAAGCATTCTACGCTATTCGGATGTATTGTTTCGCCATTGCCTGTCAAATCGCTGATGATGTACCGCAAAACATACCGCAAAGCCCCGTCCAAATCCGCAAATGCCAGCTTGCGGACAATATCCACATCGGGGTAATCTCTCTCCGCGCTGATTAAGTCCGCCATAAACACGACCTTCTCCAAAAGCGACATTCCAGCTCTGCCGGTGGTGTGATAACGCATCGCATTAAGGATGTCCGCTTCGTTGCATAAACGCTCAAGCCGCAAAAATTCCGCACCTGCGGGAGCGTGGAGCAGCTTTGCGTTGCCGCATTCGCAATCTAAAAAGGTATAGCCGGAGTTCTTTAAAATGCGCGTCATGTTATCAACGCTGTCGCATTTGCATATGTCGTGTGCCAGCCCGGCAAAATATGCTGCCAGTTCGTCAACACCGTGGCAACGCGCTAATGCCGCCGCGCTATCCGCAACGTTTAACGAGTGCGCCAAACGTGATGGAGATAATCTTTGGTGCAAGCTTGCCAATAAGCGCGGTTCGTCTCTCATTGCTCACCTTTGATTTTTTCCCAGTATGCCGCCATGGCTTGCTCATGCTTATTATCCCCAGGAACATAATATTGTGACCCAAGCAATGCATCCGGCAAGTACTGTTGCGCAATCCAGTGCCCAGGATAGTCATGCGCGTAAAGGTAGTGCTGACCGGGAATTTTGCGTTCGGCACCATCGTAATGCACATTTTGCAGATTGCGCGGTACAGGCCCTGTTTTGCCCGCGCGGATATCTGCGATTGCGGTGTCGATTGCCATGTCTCCGCTGTTGCTTTTAGGTGCGCCCGCCACCATAACAACTGCGTCCGCAAGCGGAATTCTCGCCTCCGGCAGACCTACGGCAAGTGCAATGTCGCAGGCGGCTTTTACGATTGGAATAATCTGCGGGTATGCCAGTCCCACATCCTCGCATGCGCAGACCATCAGCCTGCGGATAGCCGAGGGCAAATCGCCCGCCTCCAAGAGCCGCGCAAGATAGTGCAGCGCCGCGTCAATATCTGACCCGCGCATGGATTTTTGATAAGCGGATACAATGTCGTAGTGCGCGTCGCCGTCCTTATCGTAACGCATGGCGGATTTTTGCGTCAGCGACTGCGCCAATTCAAGCGTGATTTGCCGAGTGCCGTCAGCCGCCACTTGTGCACCAAAAAAGCACAGTTCCACAGCGTTGAGCGCTTTGCGCACGTCGCCGCCGCATGCAGTGGCCATGTATTCAATCACGCCGTCTTCCATGTTAACTAATGAGCCGTCACCGGATAGCAGAGAAAAACCTTTCGCAATGACGGGCAGTATGTCTTCCGGTGTCAGCGGCCGGAACTCAAAAACCGTCGCGCGGCTGAGCAGTGCGTGGTAAATATAAAAGTATGGGTTCTCGGTGGTTGAGGCAATTAAGGTAACGCTGCCTTTTTCCAGATATTCCAGCAGGGTTTGCTGCTGCTTTTTGTTTAAGTACTGAATTTCGTCCAGATACAGCAAAATCCCGTTAGGTGCGGCAAGAGTGTCCAGCTTTGCGACTGCTGCCTTTATCTCAGCAGTGCCGGCGTTGGTGCCGTTGAGCTTGACAAGGTATCTGTCTGTGCTTTTGGCAATAATTTCAGCCAAGGTTGTTTTGCCAATTCCCGGCGGACCGTAAAATATCAGGTTTGGCAGTCTGCCGGACGTTATGATGTTGCGCAGTGGTCTGCCATTTCCCAAAAGCAACGGTTGCCCTGCAACCTCGTCAAGAGTTTGCGGGCGCATACGTTCAGCTAACGGTGCAGGCATGTTTCACTCCAATGTACCAAACAATGTCCCTATAGCATTCCCGCCCAGCAAATCATATAGCCGCTCGGGCGCGGAGCCGTTCATAATCACTGTGGGTATGTCTGCCTTTGTGGCAAGCTGTGCCGCAAGAAGCTTTGTTATCATGCCGCCTGTGCCGCGGGGGGAGCCTTTGCCGTTCGCAAGCCCCAGCACTTCATCAGTAACCCGGGGGACGAAGGGGATAACCTGTGCGTCTGAATTCTCGCGCGGGTTGGAGACAAACAGCCCCTCCGTATCAGTCATCAGAATAAGTAAATCCGCGTCAATCAGACGTGCGGCAATGGCGGAGAGCTTGTCGTTGTCGCCGAATTTGCCTTCAAGCTCCTCCACCGCCACGGAGTCATTCTCGTTTACAATGGGAACAACGCCCAAAGCAAGAAGACGCTCAAAAGCATTTTGCAGGTTCCGGCGGCTCTCCGGTTTTTCGGTGTCGTGCTTTGTCAGAAGCAACTGCGCCACTAGTTGACCGGATTCCCAGAACATGCGGTCGTACATTGTCATGAGCACACATTGCCCTACGGCGGCCGCGGCTTGGCGAGTGGGGGTGTCCTTTGGCCGTTCGTTAAGACCCAACTTGCCCACGCCCACACCCATTGCGCCGGAGGTGACAAGAACAACCTCTTTGCCGGCTCCGCGTAAATCACTTAGCACATGTGACAGCCGCGAAAGCAGACGCAGATTTGTACCCCCATTCTCATGCGTGAGGGTTGAAGTGCCGACTTTGACAACGATACGCCGTGCGGCTTTGATTTTTTGTAATGTCTGTTTCATGTAAATAGTATAGCACATTTGAGCGAAGATGTAAAGATACTTGATTGCGTTTTGTTGCACACAATACGTAAATCTGCTATAATTATGAGCAAAGAAACTGTATTTGTCAAGGAGCAGCAATGGAACTGCAAAAAAAACAGCGTGTCCTCAGCGCAATTCAGCCCACAAGCATACCAACTCTGGGGAACTATATTGGTGCACTGCGCAACTGGAAAAACATGTCTGCCAATTACGACTGTGCCTATGCCGTCGCTGATCTGCATGCAATTACCGTGCGGCAGGACCCCAAGGCGCTCAAGCAGCAAACCATGCAGATGTTCGCAATCCTGCTTGCAATCGGGCTTGACCCGGAGCAGAGCGCCGTTTTTGTTCAAAGCCACGTTGACACCCATGCACAGCTTGCTTGGTTGCTCAATTGCTATACCCAGTTCGGCGAGGCAAGCCGTATGACGCAGTTCAAGGAAAAAAGCCAAAAGCATGCTGACAACATCAACGTCGGCCTGTTCACTTACCCAGTGCTCATGGCGGCGGATATCCTGCTCTACCAAGCGCATTATGTACCAATTGGTGCGGACCAAAAGCAGCATTTGGAGATTGCGCGTGATATCGCTGAACGTTTTAACGGGCTGTATGGCAGCGTTTTTACTCTGCCGGAGCCATTTATAGGCACTGTAGGCGCGCGCGTAATGAGCTTGCAGGATCCGGAGAAGAAAATGTCCAAAAGTGACGTAAATCCCAAGGCAAGCATCTCTATTTTAGACAGCCCTGACGCCATTGTCAAAAAATTTAAGTCTGCTGTGACGGACAGCGAGGCATGGGTGCGTTACGCCGAGGATAAAGCCGGTATAAACAACCTGATGACGATATTCTCCGCATGCACAGGGTGGAGCTATGAGCAGATTGAGTCCGACTTTGCGGGCAAAGGTTACGGCGACTTCAAGCTGGCAGTAGCCGACGCAGTGATTGAGGAGCTGCGGCCGCTTCAGTTCCGGTTTGACCGTTTGATGAAAGATCCGGCGTATCTTAAGCAATGCGCACACTTGGGGGCGGAGAAGGCCAAGCGAATTAGTCAGCGTACACTTGACAAATGCATGAAGAAAATTGGTTTTTGGATAATTGGCAATTAAGGAATATCAGGTGATATCTGCGAAGCAACGAGCGCGCCAATACCAAGTAACCCTACGCACGAGCGCACACAGGCGGAAAATTCCTCCGCAAGCAGGCGCATTGCCCAGTAATCACCAAAACGCCCAGCGCAAATATCCAATACCCAACAAGCCATAACGCCTATATAGCCAAGCCAAAAGCCAAGTTGCAAAAGTATTCGGCAGAGCGGGTTGAGGGCACAAAAGCCATCCCACAATTTGCCTAAAGCAGCCTTCATCCGTCTATCCCTTGCAGCAATATGCGTAAATTGTAGCAGCAATAGGGTAGCTTTTGCAATGGCAAGTTTTTGGCAGAAATAACTGATAAATTATGGTTGTCAGTCAATAAGCTTGATTTAACAGGTGTTTAAATTAAGTTTATTCACGAGCATTAAGCCTTGATAGAAACTCCTTCACAATACGATACGTATTCTCGGTATCGGCAGTTGAAACGTACTTTTCACAAAAACGCGCAAGCTGCGCAAAATCATAATTGCCAGCTTCGATTGCTTCCATTAGCTGCGCAAAATTACTGAACACGGCGCCGTGCAGTTCATCCTCAAGATGAATGTTCAGCCCGTTGCTCTGGCTGTATTGTTCCAAATCAGGCACATAAAAATAAAGCGGTTTGCCGGCAAGCGAGGCTTCGACTGCGGCGGCTGAGTAGTCGGTAATAATCACATCGGCCACGGCAAACAACTCGTGCGTTGGGATTGACGTCTGTGCAACATCTCCGGGGGAATCTGGTTTTTCGTCATTGGGGTGTACCTTGACGATCAGCTTGTATTTTTTGCGCAGCTCGGGCGAGAGCACATGCAGCAGTGGCTTGATATTCAATGGAACACCCTTGCGGAATGTGGGCGCATATAGGATTTTGAACATCTGTTCCCAAGTTGGGTGGGCAGCGTATATTTTATTGCGTACATTTTTGTTGTTGATAATACGGAGAATCTCGTCAACACGCGGCATCCCCAGAATTGGTACTTGCTCTGCTGAGTAGCCGAAAGCCTCGCAATAAACAGACTGTGTGGTCCTTGAAGCGCAAGGACTGAATGTGTAATGCGCATGCATGTTCCAGCGTTTTGCCTCGGTCGGCGCGCGGCCGTCCGGCATACCGACAGCCTGCCAGCCAAATTTTTTGAGCGCACCAAGCGCGTGCCACACCTGAACAGCGATAAAGCCCTCACGCTGTTCATAAAGGCTCAGCGGAACGCACTGACCGTCCACAAAACAGCCACGCGCGGTCAACATAGCAAACGTTGGTTTTATCAGCCACAGCAAATCTGTAATGGATTCGCCGTCCATGCGCCTGCAAAACACCCTTTGGCGCAACTGGGGCGCTTGGCGTTTCAATTCTTCCTGCAATAAGCTAAAATCAACCGAAGACGTATCGCTTTGCCTGCTGAGGAAGAGAACGCTGTCCTGCGCAGGCAGAAGGTGACGCAACACCCAATACGCCGCGCGTGTGAGCGCAATTAGCACAGCAAAAAGCGCGTCTTTCATTATGCCCTCACTACGGCATGTTCGGCAACGTTGCCTATGTGTTCTTCGATAAACTCCGTGACGACTTCATTGTAGCCATTCGGGTCAACCCAGTAGCTAAACGCGTGAATAGCATCCGGCACAACAAAAAGTCTTTTGGGCGTCGGGCAGGCGTCAAAAAGCTCATAGACAAAGCGTGTTGTTACAAAGGTATCCTTGCCGCCGTGGATAAACAGCACAGGGCATTTTGCATTAGCCATGCCGCCAAGCGGGTCGCTCTCTTTGGCGGAATAGCCCGCAAACAATTGTTGCAGCATGAGCGCAATTGGATATGCAGGCAGCGCAAGCGGCTCAAGAGCACCTAGTATCATGCGCCCCGCGCTGCGCAGTTCCGCTTTTTCGCTGGCGAACCCGCAGTCTTCAATGACTAGCTTGACCTGTGGCGGAGGGTCATTCTCATTAAGCAGTAAAACAGTAGCCGCGCCCATTGAAATTCCGTGCAGGATAATCTCAATGTCGTCGCCAAAACGTTCAATAAGCCAATCAATCCAAAGACATAGGTTTTTCCAGTCAAGCGCACCAAAGCCGACCCAATTGCCGTCGCTGCGTCCGTGCCCGCAGTGGTCAGGCAAAAGGATGTTGCAGCCCAGTGTATCATGGTAAAACGGCGTGATGTGTGAGAACTCGTTCAGGCCGTTTGCGTGGTGTCCGTGTGCGAGCAGGGCAAAGCGCTTGATTGGCTTGTCCGCAGGTAGGTACCAGCCGCGCAGGGTTAGCCGCCCATCAAAGCTCTGGATAGCAACGTCCTCAGGCGCGAGAGCCATAAAAGCCGCGTTGTTTTTTTCACGCAGTGCCGCACGGCGAATATGCTCAGAAGTTTTGAGTGTGGCAGGTTTACGTGCCGGAGCACAGAGCGCCCAGAAGATGCCGAAGCCGGTCACTGCCTCAAGTAAAATCAGCAGACCAAACAGCCCCGCAATAATTCGAAATATATCCATTGTTATCCCTCCGCCAAAAGTATAGCACAACGGGGACAGGTAGTCAATTACCGTGCCTTGCACTAAAGCGAAAAATACGCTATACTTATCACAATACAACCACAGCAAGGGAGCCACCAAATATGCCATCCTCTACACCGGGACTGCTGACTGATCTGCGCGGTGCGATTGAATGTGCCATGCGCGGAGCTTTTTACGCAAAGCGCTTTGCCGGTCTTAATCCAAATGAAATCACTACGCAGGACGCCTTTAAGTCCCTGCCCTTTACCGACAAAAACGACCTGCGCGAGGCATACCCACTGGGCCTTTCCGCCGTGGATGAAGGCCAGATCGTGCGTATACACTCCTCCAGCGGCACAACCGGTACGCCTGTTATTATCCCATACACACAAAGGGACGTGGACGATTGGGCCACGATGTTCGCTCGCTGCTACCGGACGGCGGGAGTCACCAATACGGACCGCATACACATCACGCCGGGTTACGGGTTGTGGACGGCGGGAATCGGATTCCAGCTAGGTGCAGAGCGGCTTGGCGCAATGGCAATCCCCATGGGGCCCGGCAATACTGAGAAGCAACTGCAAATGATGACGGACCTGGGCTCCACTGTGATTTGCGCCACATCATCCTATGCGCTTTTGCTCGCGGAGGAAATCGCCAAGCGAGGCATTAAGGATAAAATCAAGCTCAAAAAAGGAGTTA
>JAIRYC010000078.1 GCA_031267965.1 Oscillospiraceae bacterium
AATTATGAATAATGAGTTTGAGCGTCGCTGTAACGGCGCTGTTTTTTGATTTTTTTTATATGCGAGTTTGGGTGTTTTGTGTACCGTAATTCTCTCCCATCAATGCTGCTAGCAGCAACGCCAGTAGGGAGTGGACAAAATGAAGTGAGTATGGTATAATTAAAATTCAAACCTTACGAATATACAAAACCCCGGAGGTTTCTATGCTCCACCCCAAAATCCAGCAATTGCTTGTCGAACAGGAATACTATCTCACCCGCCCCAATCGTCCCACATCGTTTTATAACGGGATTTACACCCGTTGGTCACATCCGGTGCTGACACGCCGGCATGCCCCATTGATTTGGAAATACGACTTTGACATGGCTGCCAACCCCAACGCGCAGGAGAGGCTTGGGATTAACGCTGTATTTAACTCCGGTGCGCTTTATAAGGACGGGCACTACTATCTTGTTGCTCGGGTTGAGAGCAACGACCGCAAATCTTTTTTTGCTGTGGCAGAGAGTGCATCGCCTGTGCAGGGCTTCCGTTTTTGGAACTATCCTGTTGCCTTGCCGGATGTAAATACAGATGCCGATACTGTATGCTGCCCAGAAACAAACGTATATGACATGCGCCTAACTGCCCACGAGGACGGCTGGATTTACGGTATTTTCTGCTCTGAGAGCAAGGCTTGCTCCCCGGGTGTTTCGCTTTCTGACGCGTGTGCGGCGGCAGGCATTGTTCGTACGAAGGATTTGCGTATCTGGGAGCGGTTGCCTAATTTGAAAACAGTATCGCCACAGCAGCGCAATGTGGTGCTTCACCCCGAGTTTGTTGATGGCGAATACGCTTTTTTTACGCGTCCGCAGAACGGCTTTATCGATGCAGGCGGTTTATGCTACGGAAGCTGCGCGGATATTACTAAGCCGGAGATTACCGAGGAAAAGCTTGTCAGCCCACGGTGCTACCACACTATCACCGAGAGCAAAAACGGCGCGGGCGCAGTTCCGATCAAAACTGACCGCGGCTGGATTCATATTGCACATGGGGTACGCAACACGGCGGCTGGGCTACGTTACGTACTTTACGCTTTTGCGACTGATTTACGCGAGCCTTGGCGTGTTATTGCCAAGCCGGGCGGGTTCTTTCTTGCGCCATATGGCCGGGAACGCGTCGGCGATGTGTCGAACGTAGCGTTTTGCAACGGTGCGGCGGTGAACGAGCGTGGTGAAGTTGCCATATATTATGCCAGCGCGGACACGCGTCTGCACGTAGCCACAACTACGCTTGATTTGCTGGTTGATTACGTTTTCAACACGCCGCCAGACGCACTGCGCAGCACAGACTGCGTCAAGCAGCGCAATGAGATGATTGCGGAGAATCTGACAATTTTGTCAAGAGAAAACGCGGCTCAATAGGGGCTTGATTGTCAGTCGCCTAATTAATAATGAATCGGGATAAAGAATGCAGCCGAAAGGACTGAGTGACTATGAACGAAGCACAGCAGGAATTTGAACGCTGGCAAAACCGCGCGCCGGAACTCGCCGACACGATGAACGCAATCAGCTCCGAAGAGGAGTTTGAAGATTGCTTTGGCACATCGCTGGTTTTTGGCACCGGCGGACTGCGCGGCAAAATGGGTCCCGGCAGTGGCCGCATGAACCGCTATACAATCGCGCAGGCAACGCAGGGATTTGCCAACTACCTTCTGCGGAAGGAGGAACTGCCAACCGTTGTTATTGCACGCGATACCCGCAACAGCGCTTACGAGTTCTCCAAAACGGCGGCTGAGGTGCTTTGCGCGGCGGGCGTACGCGTTTGGTGGTTTGAGAATCCTCACCCGACACCCATGCTCTCGTTTGCGGTGCGTTTTTTTGAAGCCAGCGCCGGAATTGTCATTACCGCGTCGCACAACCCAAAAGAATACAACGGCTATAAGGTTTATAACTCCGTTGGCGGGCAGATAACCGACCTTGCGGCGGGAAATATTCTTGCGGAAATACATAGCATTGACCTGTTTGACGGCTGGCATACAGCAGACCTTGACGGTGCTGTGCGCAAGGGCTTATTGACCGTTCTGCCGGATGGAAACGATTGTGATAAACGCTACTATGAGCTTGTGCGGCAGTCGGTCATACGCAAGGATTTGTCTGCGCTGCACGGTAACGAGCTGTCGATCCTTTATACACCACTTTACGGCAGCGGCAACATACCGGTGCGGCAGGTTTTGCAGCTTGCGGGCTTTCCAAACGTGGCAGTTGTTGAGGAACAAACGCTGCCGGACGGCAATTTCCCAGGGCTTGTGCGTCCCAACCCAGAGGAATTCGGCGCGTTTGCCATGGCGATTAAGCAGGCACGGGATTTGGAAGCAGACCTCGTTTTTGCGACTGACCCTGACAGCGACCGAATTGGCGTGTTGAGCGTTGGAGACGGCGGCGAATACAGCGTATTGACGGGCAACCAGACGGGCTGCCTGCTGCTGGAATACATGATACAGAGCTATGAGGAAAAAGGTACTCTGCCAGAGAACGCTGCGGCGGTCAAGACGATCGTTACAACGGATTTGGCGAAAAAAATCTGCGATGAACACCAAGTGGCATTATTTGATGTGCTGACGGGCTTCAAATATATTGGCGAAAAAATCGGCGAGTGGGAGAAGAGCGGCAAATACAGCTTCCTCTTTGGGTTTGAGGAAAGCTACGGTTGCCTCACCCACACTTTTGCACGTGATAAGGACGCTGTTGCGGCGGCAGTGATGATTGCACAGATGGCGCTTTGGCACAAAATCCAGGGGCGCACATTGCGTCAGGCGCTGGAGGCACAGTGGGCAAAGTACGGCTGTAGTCAGGAACGGCTGGTGACAGTGCCGCTGAGCACGGTCAAGCAGCAGGAATGCATGAACGCTTTGCGCAAAGACTGGGCAACGGCATTTGCGGGCGAAAAACCTGTTTTGCTCGAGGACTATCTGAGTGGTGAAAAGCGTAGCCTGAGTTCGGGTACGGTTACCCAAATAGCTCCGCCGCGCTCCAATGTTCTAAAGTTCACCTTTGAGGACGGGGCATGGCTGGTATTACGTCCATCGGGCACGGAGATGCTGATTAAGCTTTATATACACGCCATGCGCTTGGATGAAGCTGCCACGGCCGCGCGGGTTGACGCACTGCTTTCGATTGGCAACAGCATTGTGGGGGCTTGAATTCATGAATATGATATGTTATAATTCTTTTGTTAACCTAGGTATTTTGTAAGAAAAGAAGGCAGTCAGCATGGCAAAGCAGCCCCAAATTGAGAATCACTCGGCAGACGCATTGGTACAGCTTGTAATAACGGCACTGATGGCGGCGCTTATTTTTACGTTCACCTTTTTGCCCAAGGTGCCAATCCCCGGGGCGCATGGCGGTTATGTGAATCTAGGTGATACGGTTATATTTTTGGCAGCATTATTCATTGGCAACCCGTGGGCGGCAGCGGCGGCGGCCATTGGCAGCGGACTTTCGGATTTTCTTGCAGGTTATACAGAATACATCATACCCACGGTGCTTATAAAGGGAATTATGGGTCTGGTTGCGGCTATATTTGCCAAGCGGGATAAGCCCACGGTATTTAAGTTTGGCACTTTCCTGTGTGGAATCATTATGTGTGGCGGATATTTTGGGTTTGCGCTGTTCTATTACAAAGCCGGGGAGAACCTTGGATGGGTGTCCGCGGTCAACGACCTGCCAATGAACATTGCACAGGCAGTAGTGTGCATGATTTTGTCCTGGCTTTTATATAAGCCCGTGCTGGCATTAAAAAACAAGCTGATTAAACAATAGCGCAGGAGGTGCTTTTTGGCTTCGATTGTATACGCTTACGGAGAAAACCTTTACATAAACCTCACTAACGACTGCCCTTGCGCGTGCGTTTTTTGTGTTCGCCAAAAAGGTGAGGGTCTGGGCAGTGCGGAGTCACTGTGGCTGGAAAAGGAACCAACGCTTGCGGACGTCAAGCAGGCGTTGCGCGGTTGGAACCTTGCGGATTTTGCGCAGGTGGTTTTTTGCGGTTATGGTGAGCCAACTTGTGCGCTATCGTTATTGCTGCGGGTATGCAAATATCTGCGGTCACTGCGCGCATGCCCGCAGATACGGCTAAACACAAACGGGCTAAGTGATTTAATCAACGGAAAGCCTGCCGCACCATTGTTCGCGGGTCTGGTTGATAGCGTTTCAATCAGCATGAACGCACCCACCGCAGAGGAATATGTTGCGCTCTGCAAGCCCCAATATGGACTGGAGGCATTTCCGGCGATATTTCGCTTTGCTGCAGAGTGTAAGCGTTTTGTCCCGCGTGTGCGGTTTACGGCGGTGGACGTTATCGGCGAGGAAAAGCTTGCCCTCTGCCGCGCATTGGCCGAGAACGTGGACATTGAATTGTGCATAAGGAAAGAACAGTAACATGATTCCAACCACAGAGCAGGCTATTGCCATATTGCAAAAATACAACAAAGAACCATTCCACCTGCATCATGCGAATGTTGTGAGGGGTGTGATGCGTTATTTTGCCGCTGAATATGACCCTGAGCGGATGGAGTTTTGGTCGGTATGCGGGTTGCTGCACGACATTGATTTTGAGGAATACCCGGAACAGCACTGCCTAAAGGGTGAAGAGCTTTTGCGCGAAAATGACGTAGACGAGTGTATTATTCACGCCACAATGTCACATGGATTTGGGCTTGTCCCAACGCCGCACAAGCCTGAGCACATCATGGAGAAGATTCTGTTTGCCACAGATGAGTTGACGGGCTTGATTGGTGCAGTCGCGATTATGCGGCCATCAAAGAGTGTGCAGGATTTAGAACTAAAGAGCGTGAAAAAGAAATACAAAGACAAAAAGTTTGCGGCGGGCTGTTCGCGGGAGGTCATTGAGCGCGGTGCTGATCTGCTGGGTTGGGAACTGGACGAGCTGATTGAGCGCACAATTCTTGCCATGCGCACTATTGAGGGGCTATGAACAAATACATTTCTCGCACGATGGACAAGAAAATCGCCTTTGTCGGTTCGGAATTTAGCGGAGAGCCTTTTATAAAAGCTATGCTGGTTACGCGCCGTGAGGGCAAAAACGTGTTTTATTTTGATTCCAACAACGGTTCACAACGAGTTATGCACTGGCGGGAAAATCCCAACGCATGTGTTTATTTTTACAACAAACCTATTTACTGCGGCGTGATGTTATCGGGCGCGATGGAGGTTATCAACGACATCGAAGTTAAAAAATTACACTGGAAGCCCTCTATGAAGTCTATTTATAGAGGTGGTGTGACTGACCCCGACTACTGCATTCTGAAATTTACGGCGCAGGGCGGACGGTATTATTCGACGTTACAATCGGAGGATTTTAAGCTATGAAAGCTGAGCCGATGCGTTGCCCGTGGGCGGATAATACTGACCCGCTCTCACAACAATACAAGCCCTCCGTCTCGCAAAGGAACTGGGCGCCGACGAGCAGGACTGGGAGAAGTTCATTGAGGAGTTAAAAAAAATGGAAGGAACAGTAAGAAGCATGGTGAACGTCCAATTCAAGTATGGCAACCACCACGATAGGCCGGGGTAACGCTGGAAACAGCGGGTACCCCGGATCTTTTTACGTCCACAGTTGGCGATCCTGTTTCCAGCCAAATCCGGAAAAGGAGTATCAAGTCCTTGATTTAAAGAGGGAAGGTTATGTCGCTCCCTTTTTGTGCACCCATTTATGATAGGCCTGTCCGGTGTTTATCATAAGTGTGCGGTATATTTGCTCCCGCAAGACCACTCGCGCAAGTTCGTGCGGAAATGTTCATCGGGGAGAGCAAAAGCTGCCAGACTGCTTGCTGTTTTATGCGCTCCGCAAGCCCGTGTGAACTGCCAATTACAAATGTAATGCCGCCGGAAATGGATTATCCCTCAAAACGCGCAGCAAAATCCTCTGTCGATGTTGTCTTGCCCTCAACACACAGGGCGCACATGGTGGTGCTTTGCGGTCTTGCAGAAAGCACAACGAGAGCTTTTTTGTCCAGCATGGCACGGCTTTGCTTTTCGCTTGGATTTTACGGCAAAAAGACAAGCTCATGCGGCAAGCTGAAAATGGGATTCTTTAAGCTTGCCAAAGGCAAAAATCTGTGTCATCTAAAAAAGATTTCCAATAGCGTTAACAACGACTGAGCCAAACAGGAGCGTACCAATACCGAGCGAAATACCAAAGTTCAAAAGCTTTGAAAACACTCCGCAGAAAAAGTCGAGTATCTTCCAAAAGGCTTCGCCAATTCCACCTTTTTTCTCTAAGCCGCGATACGCGTCAACAAGCTTTTGCACGGCAAGGTCAAGATCCTGTTGCGTTGGCGGAGTCACAGCATTGGCGGCGAAAAGAACATCCAACTCCTCCATGGCGTTCATATAGCGTTCCCAACTTTCTTCGGTATAGCGGATGGACGGCCATGGAGATTTGCCTGGGCCATAAATTTCAACAATTAGTTTATCATAAGCGCTCCAGTCAAGCACGGTAAATTGCGCAACCTTGGTAACGGTGGTTGATCCAAAAGTGATGTCTACGCTTGCGTTGTAGTTGCCCGGCTTCAAGCCAAAGTAGAGGGTGAGAATATTTGATTCGGAGAGAAGCGGACTAGATATAGAATCAAATATTGACGAGTTCTCCTGCTTGATTACCTCGCCCTTTTCGCTGGTGACGGTCCAAACGCACTTAATGGCATTTGCCTCGTCGTCGGGGATGTTATTTAATTCATCTTCATCAACATTGTAGAGAACACCAAGCATGACGAACGAGCGACCGTTGGCGGCCACCACGACTTCGAATTTATCCTCTTGGAATTGATAAGCCGACGCAGCGATAGTCAGTCCAGAAAGTGTAATCAGCACAGCCAACAGTAGCGCAACGAGTTTAGTGATCTTTTTCATATTTTGTCTCCTGAATATTATTTATGCTCAGTAAGTATAGCATAATCCTCCAACAATATTATTCCGTAAAAATTCCGTAAAAGAAAAAAACTAAAAACTTTTCACATATTGTTCACAAAACACGCAGATATGTCGATTTATGTCTGCATGCTGATAAAAGCTGTTACTTTTCAGTTATTATTTGCCGTATGATCCCAATAGGCGTTTGCTGCGCACTCTGACCTAGTGGATTATCCCGAATCATTTCTGCAATGATGTCCTTTGGCGGCGCGTCCGCCGATGAACCGAGAATATTCACGCCTAAGTCGTTGGCGTCAACCACAGCAAAAGCTGCGCCCAACTGTTCCGCGCAGTTTGCGGCAACCTTTTCAGGGTCATCCGGAGTGAGGACGACATAATGATTATATGGCGGCAACGTGCAATCACAAGGACCGTCAATGCCGCGCGCCTTTTCGCCCGCAACCTGATAAAACCAGCCACGCTTGCCGATAAGCTTGCCAATCACGCTAACAAAGGCCGCGAGCAGAATCCGCAGCTTGCCGCATTCGTCCAAAGCACATTGCATGGTTTCGGGCATGCTCAGTCCAATGCCGAACGGATTTTTGTAAACGAATTTGCAAAGTGTGCGCGCAAGCCATGTGGGATGGATATCCTCCAGAGGAATAGCGCGCTTTTGTGTGCACGCCACAGCTTTTTCGCTTATAAAAACGATGTCGCCCTCCTGCAAAAGCGGGCGGACGTATTGTTCCAGAACCTCGGTGATCGTGTCCGCATCAGTGATTACGTGCGTGCGCACAGGGATTCGCGCGTAGTTGACGCCATCTACCTCGCGCTCAAGCGTTTTGCCCTCATTTGCGGTGAGTTCCATGATTGTCCTTCCTCGTTGTGTAACTGATATTATTCTTGCCCATCTTGTGTGGATTTATCTTTCTGCGCCAAGTCATTTGTGTTGATTGTACCCCTGTAAATCACCACGCGTTGATAGAGGTACTCCGTCACGCCGTTAATCAACAACGTTGCAATCATGACCAAAAAATCAACCCACTCGGCTTTGCCGGAAGCATTTACGATTGCTCTGCCACCCAACAGTGATACCGGCGTAAATACTACATAGTAAGCAAACACAAGTATCATTGCCCTTGATACATTCGCTGTGGACTTAAATGTGTAGCGGCGGTTAATGGTGAAATTCCAAATAACGCTGAGAACCAGAGAAATAAAATAACTCCAGCCATAGCTTTCCTCAGCTTCATTGAATACGAAAAGGCGCAGCAGTGAAAAAGAACCTAATTGGATTGCTCCGGCTGACGCGGCAATTAAAAAATACTTCACCGTGAGCCAGAGGTTTTCCTTTGTGCTAAACTCGGTTTGCCCTTGAATGTTTTTATCCGCCATGATTTTTTCTCCTTGAAAAATTACATTTTTTTCTTCAGTGCAACACCCACCAATCCAACAAACAGCGGGTGCGCCCTGTTCGGGCGTGACTTAAACTCCGGGTGCGCCTGTGTTGCTGCAAAATATGGATGTCCCTCAAGCTCAACCATCTCCACAATGTTGCCGTCAGGAGAGATGCCCACCAGCTTTAGGCCGGCCGCTTCGAAGTGCTCACGGTATACATTGTTGAATTCGTAACGGTGGCGGTGCCGCTCACTGATGTCGGCCCTGCCATAAAGCCTGGCTAGCATGGAACCATCGGAAAGGTGGCAGGGATATTGCCCCAAGCGCATGGTGCCGCCAAAAATCACGCCGCGCTGATCAGGCATAAGGTCAATCACCGGATTTGGGGTTTGGGCGTTAAATTCCGTAGAATCCGCGTCCGCAAGACCGAGCGCATTGCGCGCAAATTCAATGCACGCCACCTGCATACCAAGGCAGATGCCAAGATAAGGGACAGCGTGCGTGCGTGCATAGCCCGCCGCCAAAAGTTTGCCGGGAATTCCCCTGTTGCCAAAGCCGCCGGGAACCAAAATGCCGTCAGTGTTTGTAAAAGTCTGCTCAAGGTTATCCTCGGTCAGTGTTTCGCTGTCTACCCAGTCAACCAAAACCTTGCAGCCACAGGCAATGCCCGCGTGCATTAAGCTCTCTACTACCGAAAGATATGAATCGTGCAGCTCTATATATTTGCCTACCAAGGATATTGTCACACAGTTCGTCAAGTTTTGTTGACGGCGTACCATATCGCACCAGTCAGTCAAGTCAGGGCTGCCGCAGACGATTCCTAAGCGGCGGATTACGATATCCGCAAGCCGTTGCTTTTCTAATGCCAGCGGGACCTCGTAAAGGCAGGGCAGGTCGCGGTTCTCAATCACACAGTCCTCCGGCACGTTGCAGAACAGCGCAATTTTGGCGCGTATATCGTCGTCAATTGGATATTCCGTGCGGCAAACAATCACGTCCGGGCTAATACCCACGTTCAGCAGTTCCTTAACGGAGTGCTGTGTCGGCTTTGTTTTCAGCTCTTTTGAAGCGTTTATGTAAGGTAAAAGCGTCACATGAATAAACATGCAATTTGTGCGCCCGTGCTTTAACGAAAACTGGCGGATTGCCTCCAAAAACGGCTGGCTCTCAATGTCGCCCACTGTGCCGCCAATTTCCACCAGCACAACGTCCGCACCGTCGTTGAGGGCGATGCGCCGTTGCATTTCGTTGGTGATGTGCGGGATGATTTGCACAGTCTTGCCCTCATAAACGCCCTCGCGCTCGTTGCGCAGGACGGTATCGAACACTGTGCCGGATGTGCAGACACTGTTGCGGCTCAAATTCTCGTCAATAAAACGCTCGTAGTGACCCAGATCAAGATCGGTCTCAGCGCCGTCTTCGGTGACGAATACTTCGCCATGCTGCTTTGGGTTCATCGTGCCCGGATCAACGTTGAGGTAGGGATCCATCTTCATGGAGCGCACCTGCAGACCGCGCGCTTTGAGCAGCCGCCCAAGTGACGCCGCTGTAATTCCTTTGCCCAAACCGGACACCACGCCGCCTGTTACAAAAATATACTTGGTTGCCATGCGATCCTCCGATATTTTATCTTCGCCGGGGGAAATTATTGTATGCCAAAAATTACTGTCCCAGCCGGTGATTGGCCAGTAAAGCTTCAATCTTATCTGCCGGGTTAAGCAGACGGCTGATAGAAAGGTCATGGTTCAGGTTGTCGATGATATATGAGATGTATTTGGAAAGGTCAACCTCCGTGTACCACTCGCGCTGGAGCAGCTCCGGCGAACGGTAAACCGTGTTCGTTGTGAATATGCGGCTAAATTTACCTTCTTCATACGCCCGGTCAAACGCGCTGAACCCGTTGTTGAACAAACCGAATGATGCGCAGATAAAGATTCTGCCAGCGTTCATCTCCTTGAGCTTGCACGCAACCTCAAGCATGGATTCCCCGGAGGAAATCATGTCGTCAACAACAATAACATCCTTGCCTTCAAGTGAAGTACCAAGGAATTCATGTGCAATAATCGGATTGCGTCCGTCAATCAGGCGCGTGTAGTCGCGGCGCTTGTAAAACATGCCAAGCTCAACGCCAAGTACTGTTGCAAAGTAAATGCAGCGGTTCATGCCGCCCTCGTCAGGCGAGATAACAATCAGGTGCTCTTTGTCAATAATCAGGTTAGGCTCCGCGCGGTGCAATGCCTTAATCATCTGGTAGGTTGGGCGGACGTTTTCAAAGCCGCTGAGCGGTACCGCATTTTGTACGCGTGAATCGTGCGCGTCAAAGGTGATGATGTTCTCTACGCCCATTGCCGTCAGCTCCTGCAACGCCTGCGCACAGTCAAGTGATTCCCGCAGAGAACGCTTGTGCTGCCTGCCTTCGTAGAGCATAGGCATAATTACGCTGACGCGGCGCGCCTTGCCTGCAATCGCGCTGATTGCACGCTTGAGGTTGGCAAAATGCGCGTCAGGGCACAGAGGCGCCTCAATACCATACATTTTTGAGGTTACGCCATAGTTAAATACATCACAAAGCAAGTAGATATCAAACCCGCGCACAGACTGCTCGATTACACATTTACCTTCGCCTGTTGCAAAGCGGGGGAAGGCAGCCTTGACCAAATAGGTATCGCGGTCATAACCAATAAAATTAAGACTATTTTTGTGTTCCGGGTTGCGCGCCTTGCGCCACTTGGAAAGGTAATAATCAATTTTTGCGGCGAGTGATTCGCAGCCCGGCAGGGCAATCAGCCCAACTTGTCCAAGCGGCATTGATGTTGAAAACAAATCCTCAAATTCCGGCATAAACAAAACCCCCATAGTCAATTCGCAGTACGCGGTTTACAGTGTAAACGCGCTGCTTCTCCTACGGGAGTATATTATACCCGATTTCGCCGTGGTTTGCAACATCTTGACACAAATCGCAATATATGCTATACTATCCGGCACAATCGAATATAACCGCTGGGGGGCCCTCGTGGCTGAGATACGGCAATGCCGTGACCCATGAACCTGAACCGGGTAATGCCGGCGTAGGAAGCGAAGTTTTGCGTGTATGTGCGTGAAGTGTTAGCTTCCGTGCATATTTTTGTGTACGGTGGTTTTCCTCCGGCGGATTCGGCAAAACAATTCTGGAGGTAAACATGAGAAACAAGTCACTTCAGGCGCTGGTGGAAAGCGCCATCCTTCTGGCACTTTCGGTGGTGCTGAGCGTCTACGCAATTTACGAAATGCCTAATGGCGGCACAGTCAGCTTTTTTGCAATGGCACCACTTGTCATCATTGGGCTGCGTTGGGGACCTTCTTGGGGAAGCGGTGCAGCACTGGCCTTTGGTATTGCACAATTGCTTTTTGGACTTAAGAATTTTTCTTACGTTCAGGGTATTTGGGCATATATCGGCGTCGCATCGCTGGACTATATCATTGCGTTTGCAGCATATGGTCTTGCGCCAATCATCGCAAAGCCATTCTGCAAGACACGCCACATTCGCCACGCCAACGGACAATATGACGGCAAAGGATTCACGTTCGAGTTGTACAGTGTTCCAAACAAGCCGCTTGGCTATGGCCTTGCCGCGCTTGCCACAGGGCTGCTTCAGTATGCATGCAGTTTCCTTTCGGGAATACTACTTTGGTCGGAATGGGCGCCCGAAAGCACACCCGTCTGGCTTTACAGCCTGACATATAACGCCACATACGCACTGCCAAATGCCGCCATGACGGTTATTGGCACGGTTGTTGCCATGGCCTTGCTCAATAAGGCTTTCCCGGTCGAAAAAGGTAAGCCGGACTACTGGGCGGCAAAGGCATAAACGCTATTCACCAATACCTAATAACCGCGCGGATTCGCCGGCGTCAAGCTGCTCGATTCCGCGCAGTTCCCTATCCACAGCATTCAGGCGTGTCGTCCGCGCAGAGTACAGCGTTTCACCCGCAGTGCGGATTTGCTTCTCCGCCTTCTCCAATATCTCGCCAAACTTGCCAAACTGCACCTTAGCCGCCGCTAAAATACGTTGAATCTCATTTGCTTTTTGGTTGATTGCCACTGCACGGAAGCCTGCGGAGACCGCATTTAACAGCGCGGTAATCGTTGTGGGACCAGCTAAAAGCACGTGGCAGCTATCTTGAATTTCGTCCATCGCACCTGAACGGCAAAGCTCGGCAAACAGCCCTTCCGTTGGCAGGTACAAAATGGCGTAAGGGGTCGTTTTGGGCGGTTGTATGTACTTTTCGGCAATACTTTGCGCTTCCTGACGCACGCGCGCAACCAGCCGCCGCCGATAGGCTTCCACACCCGCTGCATTGCCCGTTTCGCTCTCGCGGCAAAGCCCCTCGTAGTCTTCGCGCGGGAACTTAGAGTCCACCGGGAGGTATATCGTTGTCCCGTCGGAGGAGGGGATACGCACGGCAAAATCCACACGCTGGCTGCTGTGACCGTCAAGCGCAAACTGCCGCTCAAAATGCCCCGGAAGGGTCTGGCTGAGTATATTCTCCAGTTGTGTTTCGGCCCATGCGCCCCGCACACTGACATTGGTCAACAGGCGCTGCAAGCCGCTCACTCCTTCGCCGACGGATTTCATCTCGCCCAGCGCGGTGTAAACGCTCGTCAACTGCTCGCTCACTTGCTTGAAGGATGCACCAAGGCGCTCGTTCAGCGTTGCGCTGAGTTTTTCATCCACTGTGGTGCGCATTTGCTCAAGCTTTTTCTCGTTGTTTTCCTGCATTTGGCGGACGCTCTCCCGCACACTGCGCGATTGTGCATCCGCTTGCTCACGCGATTGCGTAAAGAGCGAGTCGAGTGCCTTAGATAAGCCTTGCTTCACACCGTCCATTTCGCGCGCAAGCTCCTGACGCATTGCCAAAAGTGCGTCAGACTGCTCCTTGCGCGATAGGGCTTGCGTGCCCGCGTTCTCCTGCCGTGACTGCAAAAACTCGCGCGAAATCTGCTCCGCAAGCGACTGTACACGTGCTTCAAGCGCTTTGGTGTTGTTGCAGTCCGGCCTTTTGCGCAACACTAAAACTAAAGTGAAAATAAATGCTCCCGCCGCCAAAACCAGCGTCAAAATGCTATACCACTCCATAATTCAACCTTCCTCGCATATTATTTATAAAAAGTATAGCATAAATTCGTATAATTGGCAAAAAATTTGCAAAGGGACTTGAAAAAAAAGCCGTAATCTGTTATGATACTTGCGGAGGAGTTTGCAAGCTTAGAATTGGTGGGGGAAAACCTTGAACATTGCATTAATATCTCACGAGGCAAAACACGAATTGATGATTGAGTTTTGCATTGCTTATGGTGGCGTACTCAGCCACCACAACATTTGTGCGACTGACCTGACCGGCAAGCTCGTCAGCGAGGCGACCGGTATGAAGATTGCGCGCCTTATGCCGCGTGAGCTTGGCGGCGATCAACAGATATCCTCACGCATATCCTGCGGCGAGGTCGATTTGCTCTTGTTCTTCCGCGACCCAAGCGACAATGCATCCCGTGCGCAATATGAGGCGCAGATGCTTCGGATGTGCGACATGCACAATATTCCTGTCGCGACGAATATTTCCACCGCCGAGCCGCTTATCCACTCGCTCAGCAGTGGAGATTTAGATTACTTGACTTGGCGTAACAGTTAATTGAATAAGTAAAAAGCGGGCGGTAATTTGCCGCCCGCTTTATTTTCGTTCAACTCACACTTTTGCCTTTGGTTTGGCGAAGAATGATGCCAGCAGCCCAAAGATAAGCGCGGCGGTTATTCCCGCGCTGGCGGCGGAAAACGGTCCTGTAAGCGCGCCGATTAGCCCTTCTTCCTCAACTGCTTTACGTGCACCCTCCGCCATAAGACCGCCAAAGCCGATAAGGGGGACGCCTGCTCCTGCCCCTGCCCATTCGCGGAACGGCTCGTATAGTCCAACAGCCCCCAGAACAGTGCCTAGACACACAAACAGTACCAGTATCCTTGCCGGTGCAAGTTGAGTTTTGTCCAGCAAAATCTGCCCGACTGTACAAATAGCTCCGCCGATTAGGAACGTCTTGAGCATTGTCCAAAAAATCTCCATAACAATAACCCCCAGCACATATGCTGAGGGTAGCATGTCCATTTATTCCATTGGTTATGCGTTATTTCTTAATGTGCTCCGTGTAAAACGCGTCTGCGGCGGCAAAAAAATCTTCGGCTGTGCCGTCGTTTTTAAGAATAACATCCGCCATTTTCTCGGATTTACTGGTGTGGAAAATGCTCTCCTCCTGTGCGTCAAGGCGGCGGAATTCATCTGTGCCTACGTTGTCACGGGCGCTGCCGCGGGCGGCCATGCGCGCATAGCGAACCTCATCGTCCGAAATGATAACGTCAACCAGAATGAAATCTGCGCCGAACGCATCCTTGAGCACTTGGACATCCGAAGGTGGGCGAATGCCGGAAACGAGGTAGTTAGGCTCACCGGAAGCCTTGACTTTTTCGCAAATCTGTGATGGGAAGAAGGCATGTCCATGCGCAGACATATACTTTTGTGAAGTTTTGTGCAGATTGTCACGAGTCAACTCAAGCCCGTCGTTGGTGGCAAGTTCGCGTACCACGTCGCCGATTGAAATCATCGGCAGAGCGTATGTTTTTGCCAAATACTCCAAAAAGAAGTCCTTACCCGTACCGTTTTTACCTACTGCGGCAATAACCATTTTGTTGTCCTCCGTAATTGAATTTGTTGCATAGTATAGCACAATTGAGCCGGATTTTCAACGACAAAATCGAGGGGAGCGCAAAACTCCCCCTTCGATCACCGTGTTGAAATCAGCAGACGCGAACCACCGCCGCGCCATCCGGAGAACTAAAGCCGGAAATTGTATTGATAACCGTATTGGTTGTGCCATTAATGACTGAGACCGTGCCGTCTGCGTTGGTGACGTAAAGCAAGTTGCTGCTTGGGTCAACTGCGATTTTTTGCGGGCTTGTTCCAACTGCGATTGTGCCTATTACTTGATTAGTATTAGGATTAAGAATGTTTACATCGTTACTGCCGGAATTGACTACATAAATCAGGTTCATGTTTGGATTGATGACCAGCCCATTTGGTGAGGCGCCAACGCTTATTGTCTGAATGACACCAAGTACACTGCTGAATACTTGTACGCTATTGGCAGCCGGAACGGCGATGTAAGAAAGACCGCTTGCCTGGCTTGATACAATATCACCGGGTGAACCGCCCACGACAAATGGAGCGTCCGGCGTCAATGTAAATGTGTTGTATGCCTGTACATTTCCGTTGCCTGTGGTAATCAGCAAGCGATGGTTTGCTAAATCAAGCGCAATGCCTTTAGGGCCGCCGGCTAAACCGGTTGTGAGTGTTGTGATCACAGTATTGGTGTTGCCGTCAATGACCGATACGCTGTTATCCGCAGTGTTGACGACGTAAATCAGGTTGCTGTTTGGGTCAACGGCCACTTCTCCAGGGGTTGAGCCAACAGGTATGGTGGCAACAACCTGCCCCGTTGCGCTGCTAATTACACTGACGGAGTTGCTGCTGGAATTAGTAACGTAAACATAACCCGTGTTTGTATTAGACGCGACACCCGTAGGATTGGTTTCAACGTTAATGGTGTTCACGACCTGCCCCGTGCTGCCGTCAATTACGCTGACTGTGTTGTTGGCGGAATTGGCTGCGTATGTGTATGGTATGCATGCCGGTGCGGCCGGACCGGGAGGACCTTGCGGTCCAACAGGACCTGCCGGACCCGGTGCTCCGGTTGGGCCGGTGGGTCCCGGGTCGCCTTTGAGACCTTGCGGACCTGTGGCGCCCGTGGCCCCGGTAGCTCCCTGCGGACCTGCGGGTCCCATTGGACCGAGTGCACCTGCCGGACCTGCAGGACCGGGAGATCCTTGCGGACCTTGCGCGCCTGCCGGACCCTGTGCTCCCTGCGGACCTGTTAAACCCTGCGGACCAGACGGACCTTCAGAACCTTCATGCCCCTGCGGACCGATAGGACCTTGCGGACCTTGCGCACCCTGCTGTCCGGCAGGACCTGTTAAACCCTGCGGACCAGACGGCCCTTCGGGACCCTGCATACCTTGCGGCCCTTGTGGGCCCTGAGGCCCCGCCGGTCCCGGAATACCTTGCGGACCTTCTGCGCCAATAGGCCCTGCCGGCCCTGCCGGCCCTTGCGGCCCTGCTGCACCTATTGCTCCGGCCGGCCCTGCGGAACCTTGGGAGCCAGTGGGTCCTTCGGGTCCCTCGGACCCTTGCGGCCCGGCCGGACCTTGCGGACCCGCTATGCCCTGAGGACCGGCGGGACCCGGAATTCCTTGTGCTCCCTGTGAACCAACTGCGCCCGTAGCGCCGGTTTCACCTTTCGGTCCCTCGCAACCCGGAGGTCCGGGTGGTCCGGGAATCAGGTTGCAGGACGGCGTTGGATCGCCGCATCCACAGCCCGTTGGCGCCGTGCAGGCTGCCTGCGAAATTGCCGCTTCGCCGCCACAGCCACAGCCGACTTCGGGCGATATATCGTCCCCCCCTCGCTGCTGAGGCGCGCAAAAAAATTGATTGCGAAATTGTGCCATGTAGCTTACCTCCTTGCTTGTCTGCAATATGTATCAACGCGCATTCTGCGTTACAACATTGTATGCTCACTAAAGCCGGCACGTTAAGCCCTTTGACTTAATCCTCGCAGAGTAGTATACTATATAACGTGTTTTGGGTAAGGAGGGGTAAATTTGTACGACTTACATGTTCACTCGCAGTACTCATTTGATGGGCACGACAGTATTGCTGATATTTGTGACCGTGCTTTGGAGCTAGGGCTTTCCGGCATAGCTGTCACAGACCACGTTGACCAGGTGGCGACACCGCGGCTTTTGCCCGAGTTTACACCGAAAAAGCTTGCGCTGACGGCAAAAAAATCAAGTGCGGCTGTCACGGAGGCAAAGCGCGTTTACGCCGGGCAACTGAATGTCCTGCGCGGTGTGGAGCTTGGTCAGGCATTGCATAATCAGGCGCTCAGCGAATTTTTGCTGAGCACATACGACTACGATTTTGTTCTTGGTTCCATTCACAATCTGCGCGCAACAGAGGACTTTTATTTCATGAAATACAATTCCGCCGAACAGGCACACAAGCTTCTGCACGAGTACTTCGATGAGCTTTATGCGCTCGTTGAGTGGGGGCAATTTGATTCCCTTGCGCACCTGACCTATCCTCTGCGCTACATGGTTGGGCGCGATAAAATTAACGTGGCTTTGTCGCTGTTTTCCGCGCAAACGGATGCCATCCTCTCGCTGCTCGCAAAGAGGGGAAAGGCGTTGGAAATTAACTGCTCGGGGCTGCGGCAGGAAATCGGTGATACCTTGCCGGGCGAAGACGTGGTGCGCCGGTTCCGTGATCTGGGCGGGGAGCACATTACACTTGGTTCAGACGCGCACAGAACGTCTGATTTGGCTTTTGGTTTGGCGCAGGGCATGGAGTTGGCAAACCGTTGTGGTTTCAGTTCGCTGACTGTTTTCCGCCAGCATGTACCGTATAAAGTACCGTTTGGTGAATGGACGGGTGAAGCATGGCAAACTCACTGACGTTGGAAGCATCTGCAAAAATAAACATTTTCCTTGATATTTTGGGACTGCTGTCAGATGGCTGCCATAGCCTTTTCATGCTCATGCAAACAATTTCAATCAGTGACACAATAACATTGCATGCGATTGAAAGCGGTATTTCACTTACGTGCTCAAACCCGGCATTACCAACTGGCAGGCGCAATATTGCCTATCGGGCGGCGGAGCTTTTTTTGGCCGAAGCCGATATTGTTGATGGTGTGGCAATACATATTGAAAAAAGAATTCCCTTTGAAGCTGGACTTGGCGGCGGCAGTGCGGACGCGGCGGCTGTCCTGCGCGGGTTGAGTCAGCTTTACGGCGGATTATCCAAAGAAAAGCTGGCAGAGCTGGCGTTGCAGCTCGGCGCGGACGTGCCATATTGCCTTATGGGCGGCACGGCAATTGCCATGAACAGGGGAGAGGTGCTTGCACCGCTCCCGCCGTTGCCTCAGCGGCATTGCGTAATTATCAAGCCTGCGTGCGGTGTTTCCACGGCTGCGGCGTATAAGGCATATGATACGCTGGAGGTTCGCCGTCATTTGGATATTGTTACGCTGACGGCCGCTGCCGCAAACGCCGATTGGGAGCAAATGTGCACATGCGCTGCAAATGTACTTGAGCAATGTGTGGAAGTCCCTAACCGCGCGCAATATAAGGCAATCATGCGAAAATATGGCGCAGAGCTGGCACAAATGACAGGTTCAGGGTCCGCTGTTTTTGGAATTTTTTCAAATGAAGAACAGGCGCAAAAAACTGCCGCAACACTCAAAAAAATGGATGCGGCGGCGGAGGTCTTCGTCTGCACAACTTAAAAAATTATATTTACGGTTGAAATATAGCCGTATTGACAGCTTCCAGCAACGTTGTTTGTTCAGCGGTTCCGTGGTATTTTACAATGAGTACGGTCTTTTCATTGCGTGCCGCAAGATAATATTCACCGTATTCGTTGGTGTACAATCGCAACTGGTCGGTATGCCCCCCGCCTTCAATTGCCAGCGCTTGTGACCAGCCTTTTGGAGCAACTGCGACTTCCTCAAACAGCTCCGTTGCCGTAAAAAGCGACAGCGTTGTAATTGATTCGCTCTCCAAAACCGGATGGTAATTGCCATCTTGAGATTCTCCGCACTGGCGCGCGCTATATTGCTTAGGTGCAAACAAACTCCATTTTGTTGCAATAAAGTTGTTGGTGTCGTAGTTGTATTTTGCGGATGGATTGCGTGCCGGAACACGCTGCATTTCTCCGTCAATGCTTTCAAGCCAGGGAAGAGGGGCCAGCGTTGCGCTTGGCTGGAACGGCAATGTGCCCGCATTGGCGGAAGCACCTTGAATTACCAGCAGAATTACAGAAGCCGCAAGCAAAACGACACAAACCAATGCCGAAATATACGAAACCCGCCGTGAGGCGCGCCAATTTGGTTCCCGTTCCTCTTGACGTGTTTTATAAAGATAGTAAATGTGTTGCAGACGAACGCTTTCAATAGTTAAAAAAACTGCGCTTGCACCAAAAACGGACGCCGCGCAAAAATAGCCAAAGCTGCCGGTTAAAAACGCGTGCCAGCTAAAGTTAATGCAACCCAAAAGCACAGTCAGCAAGCCCAAGGACCACAAAAGCAAAGCCAAGGCTGTCACGAGTTTGTTTTGGGCGTTCAAAGAAGTAAAGCGTCTGCGTGGATCAAAAACAAATTTGGGCAGTCCGTTCTCGTCAAACATGTTTTGACCGTCGTCGGTTGCTTTTTCCCCGGCGGTGAGTGTTTTTTGCATAAGCTTTGGTTCGGAGCGGTAAACAAATGCGTCGTCGCGGCGGCAAACAAAACTCCAGCCCTCGTGTACAGGCGGATTGCGCGGCGCGCCGACAACCTTTTCACACAAATCAATGCGGTATTGCATTTGTTTTGGATTGCGCTCGGCAAACCGGCAAAACCACGTACCCCAAGAGAGCAAATGCCGTCCCTCGACTGCCATGTCGCTGAACCATTTTTCATAAAGTGGTAATTCGGCACAATTGCCAAAGTTGGGGCGAAATATCGTGCGCGCTTCACCGCGCGGAGGATTTTTAGCCATTTGCTGTCCTTTTGGATTGTCGGTCTTATATATTATACAGTTTTATTATTGAGCAGTCAAGGCAAAATGCGGTAACGAGGAAAATTTTACCCAGCGTTCTCAAACTGTCAATATTTTTCAGCATTTACAATTATAACAATAATATGCTATAATAAACACGAAATTTTTGAGGAGATGTTCACATGAAAAAGCGCATGCTTAGTTTGTTTGCAATCTTGGCAATAATACTCACATTATTTAGCAATTGCAATAAAAAAACAAACGCTGCGGACTTGATTCAGCCGCATTTAAGCTCATCTAATCTGATGGAAGGAGCGGAGATCATCTCAGAAAACCTGAAAAAGGGTGAAAACCCTGACGCGGCGAATCTTTTGTCCCACGATAGCGCTGCTTGGACTCCACGCAACATTGCGCGCAGGCCGGGAAGCAATACCAATGATGTTTGCGACACTGCCATAGAAATTCAGCTTAAGGAGCAATGCGCCTTCAACACAGCCGTCATTGAGGAGATTGGCAACCGGGTGCAATATTTCCGCCTGCAAGCTTGGGTAGATGGCAGGTGGCAAACGATATACCAGAGCGAAAAAATCCAGTCGCTGCGCCTGTGCAGTTTTGACGCTGTAACGACGGACAAGGTTCGTCTTTCCATTGATAAGTTCCGAGGCAATCAGCCCGCAAAAATCAAATCGCTGCGGCTTTATAATGAGCCTGTGCGCGAGGTGAAAGACTTTAACGTCACGGTTTATCAGCGGCTTGACGGCGACATACCGAGTGAAGTCCTAAAACGCACGCCGGAGGAAGTCAAAGCGTTTGCGCGGTTTTATGACGTCTACAACACGGTGCTTATTTTTGGGGCGGTCAACTGGAAAGAAGGCGAAATGATCTTTAATGTGCCGGATGGCGAGGAAGGCTTTGCTCGAGAGTTGAGCGCGCTGCGCCAAATTATTGAACAGCGCAGCAATAAAGCGCACAAGGTCAAGATTGTCTGCACGGCATTGGCGGACGGCGCGGGCGGTAATGGGCACACTGGCGTTAACGTCTTCATGGCAAAGGATTGGCAGCGTGTTGCAGACCGCATGGTGGAGTTCCTCAAAAAGTATGATCTTGACGGCTTGGATATTGACTGGGAGTATCCGAGTTCGAAGGAAGATTGGGCTTGCTTTGATAACTTTATTGCCCGGCTGGATAAAGGTATGAAGAATGTCAAGTCCGGAGCGGTTCTTTCAGCGGCGCTTTCGGCATGGGGTCTGGGAATGAGCAAGGAAACGCTTGCGCGCTTTGACCAGATTCAATTTATGGCGTACGATGGCTGCGATGTGGACGGATACCAGTCTTCGCTTGAACAGGCGCAGTATGGGTTGTTGGATTTTGTTAATAAAGGCGTAGATTTGAAGCAAGTGAACATTGGCGTTGCGGCATATGGCAGACCGCTAAACAGTGCTCCATATTGGGCGGCGTGGCGTGACGTGCCGAGTGGTAAAAACACATATTGGAACAGCTTGCAGCCAAACGTAATGGAAGGCAACCAATTGTTTGACGGTACTTTCTGCGCGCCGGCGTTGGCAGGGGACAAGGCTGCATATGCGCTTATGAGCGGTGTGGGCGGCGTGATGGTTTTCCGTTTGGCGTGCGATAAGACGATGGACGACCCGAATTCCGTGGCGTGTGGGATTGAAAATGCGTTGAAAAGGTATTTGCCGGAGTGGTGAAGGGTAAAACATACAGTTTCCGTCTAAATTTCGCGCATTGTGGATAACTTGATGGAAAATTGTTGATAATTCGCTGCCATTATGATTGATAGCGACTATATTTTTGTGCTAAACTACAAGAAGTAGTGGCAAATTAGCGATATTTCCACTAAAAATAGAGCTGTCGGCGGTTAAGTTTGAAACAAGTGCAACCTCCCCACCTAAAAAAGAGTCACAAGAAAGCGGACCGCCCCAACAAGACAGCCTAAGCGCGACGCAATATCATGCGACTAAAGGCTCATTCTTCTTCAGAATGTTGTAGATAGCTGTCAAAAGCATTCTGGCGATGGCGATAATGGCTTTTTTGTGACCGCGCCGCTTTTTTATGGCATTGTAGCGGTTGGCTTTAGTGCGAATGGCGCACAAGGCGCATTGCACCAAAAAAACGGCTTGATGTAAATCCCGGCACGAGAACAACGAGTGCTTCTTTTCTTACCGGCACTCTGGTCGTTTTGCGGAGTAAGCCCTGCCCAAGAACAAAGGAGCCTCGACGTTTCAAACACGGACATATCCATGCCGATTTTGCCGATGACTGCAACGGCAGCAAATGTCTGGATACCCGGAATGGTTGACACTAAGT
>JAIRYC010000079.1 GCA_031267965.1 Oscillospiraceae bacterium
AATTATGAATAATGAGTTTGAGCGTCGCTGTAACGGCGCTGTTTTTTGATTTTTTTTATATGCGAGTTTGGGTGTTTTGTGTACCGTAATTCTCTCCCATCAATGCTGCTAGCAGCAACATTTTCTCTGCCTTGGTGTATATCATGTCAAAATCTGTCAGCGACAGTGGATTTTTTCCTTTGCCAAACTCAAGCGTAAATCCTGGCCGGCAAAATTCTTTGATGAACCAATCTTTATATCCGCCATGCGATGCAAGACCACCGTTTTTTACGAGTTCATAGCCACTCTCTTCGGCCAGCGCCCGCGCAAAGTTTTCTGAACCGGATGCGGAAATACCATTATATTCCCAAAATATTTCCTCTCCTTGACTGTGAAAAGCGAACACATGGCTTGGCTTTTCGTGGTGCGTTATCTTGACGATTGCGCGAGTTTCAGGTTCGCTATTGGGGTATGGGCCACCATAACGTCTTGGCGCAGGTCCGTTTATCCCCGCAGATACCTCTAGGCTACGCAGAATATCCCAGCCTGCATCAAAATTGTGGTTAATATCTACGCCGCGAGCATTTGCATTCCAATCATGTAAATCGCCATTGCTGATTTTTTCTATACTATCTTCAAATTCACATGCTGAGCTTATGCCATGCAGAGCGATTTCTACGCCATCCGGATTAACGCAGGGAACAAGTACTATGCGCTGTGTTTTCAATATTCCGCGCACGGATTTTCCATACCAAACAGCATCATATTCGTACATATTACATAATTGCGACAAAAGTTTTAGCGCAATATACGAAGTTATCCACTCTTGACCGTGAAATGCCGCAGCAAAAAGTGTACACTTTTGTCCTGTTCCTAATGTGTATGCGCACAAATTCCGCCCACAAACACTCTGTCCAAAAATTCTTGCCCGCAAGAATGGATATTTCCGCAACAAATTTCCCCCAACTGATTGCGCTGCGGTGTAAGTATATGCTATAATTGGCACATTGCTCGGCATGGGCTTCACTCCTTTTTATGGAATTCCAGCATATGCCGTATGGGAGTGAATATATTACTCCATAATAAAAATTTAGTGTGAGGTTGAAAAATGGAGCTATTTGAAAAAACACTCTCTCGTCAAGATCACTTTTCCGGGAGGGTTTTTGACGTACATGTAGACAGCATACTTTTTCCGGACGGTCAAACTGCGCAGCGTGAGGTGGTTGAGCATTCTGGCGGTGTGCTGATCGCACCGCTGACGGATTCGGGCGAATTGATTTTTGTCCGGCAGTTTAGATATCCATATGGTAAGGTGCTGTTGGAGTTGCCGGCAGGCAAATTGGAGCCTGGGGAAGAACCGCTTAGGGCAGGATTGCGCGAACTTCATGAGGAAACAGGAGCGACTGCCGGCCGCACGGAGTCGCTAGGGCTGTTTTATCCAACACCTGGATATTGCAGTGAGGTAATCCATATGTTTGCCGCACTCAATTTGACAGAGGGTACGCCACAACCGGACGAGGATGAATATTTGGAGATCGTGCATATACCTTTGAAAAAAGCGGTGCAAATGGTATTAGCAAACGAGATTGCAGACGGAAAAACGCAAGCTGCAATATTGAAACTATCACTTTTGCATGATAAATCAGCGAAAATTCGAGAGCAATTCTGACGCTGCGTCTGGATTTTCAAAGCGCAGTATACTGGCTTCGGTGTTGCTGTAGCCAAGCAGATTGAGGTCGCCATACCATACGATTTTACGGTCAATCACGGCAAAACTTTGGTATACGTTCGGTTTTTCCACTACATGTATACCGCATTCACGGAGATAGCCAAGCATCGCAAAGGCAAGCTCTTTCTGCTCTGCTTTATAGCTTATGGCAGGGCGTGTTATAACAATAATCGTCACGCCATTGATGACAGCAGATGACAGCGTTTTCAACATCCGTTCTATTTGATTGCGCCGCAGTTGTGGTGCCACGAACACGATCTCGCTTTTGGCGGAGTAAGTATCGTGCGTGAATTTTGGCTGAAAGTCAGCAAGATTAAAAATTGCATTCTGTTTTTCAGGAGCGCTGCCGGGCAGAACTGCGCGGTAACCCATCTGGGCATAACCTTTGACACGTTTGTGGAACATTGCGTCAAGAACGCGGACGGAAATGTCGACATAATCAAAAATCGTTACGCTTTTTTTGCCGGGATAGGTACGGTGCAGACGGCCGGCATATTGCTGAAGCGTGCCATGCCAAGCGACAGGTGATGCAAGGAAAAGCGTGTCCAGCCGCGGCTCGTCAAAGCCTTCACCGACAAATTGACCGGTAGCAACAATGACGAATTGTTCGCCGTCGGGGATTGATTTCAGGCGCTCAACGGCGGCGCGTTTTTCTTTTGTCGTGGCTTTTCCTGTCAATGGAATTACATGAGGACAAAGTTTGACAAGCTCTGCTGTCAAGATATCCACCTGAGCGGTCAATCTTGTTAGCACAATAGGCGTTCTGCCTTTTTTCAAGGCATATTTTATATCTTTTATGATTAAGTTGTTTCTCATTGGATTTTCCGCGAGTTTTGAATATAATGCGGAAATTGTCGATTCTTTTCCGTCAAAATTGACTGGCGGTGAAAATGGAGTAAGGCGCGGCACAACGTATCGCTCAAAGCCGGATTGTTTGGCCTGCTCCTTGGGATTGACACGGTACCTGATTGCGCCGCACTGCATAAATATTATGGGTTGCAGCCCATCTTGACGGATGGGCGTTGCCGTCAAACCATAAATATATTTCGCCTTGACATTTCGTAAAATCTTTTCAAAGCTAACGGCGGAAACGTGGTGGCACTCGTCAACAATTACAAGACCATAATCCTGTACCAAGTCGCGCACCTCGTCTCCGCTGACAAGTGACTGCATGACGGCTATATCAACGATTCCACGCAATTCGTTTTTACCGCCGCCTAAGCGTCCAATTGGTGAAACAGTCTTTTTTCGCCCACGCTTGTCAAACTCTTCTGGCAGATTTTCATGTATTTTCAAGAATTGCTCAAGTGCTTTTTTCCATTGCTGCAAAAGTGCTGTTGTGTGCACTAAAATCAAGGCGTTAACTTGTCTATGTGCTATTAAATATGCACCCAAAACAGTTTTTCCAAAGGCTGTCGTCGCCGAGAGAACGCCTGTTTCATGCTTCAAGATTGCCTGTGCGGCTGGTATCTGTTCAGGACGCAATTCACCATTAAATTCAAGATTGACTTGCGTACCATAATTGCGTTTGTCATCAAAATTTTGATTTGCTCCAGCGCTGTCAAGCAGTGCCCGCAGTGCGTCCTCGCAACCGCGCGGTAGGCTGAGGTACTCCTGTCCTTCGCGTGTGCAGTCAATAATCCGTGGCAAATCCCTTGTGGGCAAGCGCATGCGCTCAGCCTTTGCGTACTCCGGATTACGGAATGCACCCAGACGTCGCAAGCAATTCAGCGCAGCTTGAGATATGCCAGCTTTGCAGATATGTAGCATATTGGCCTTGACAATTTCGATTTTTTCGGGAAAATTCATCGCTGAAAGAGCCGTCATTTTGCTATTAAGATTCCAAGGCTTTGACTCATTATCCTCGCATGATACCAACTGTCCTAACTCGGTATCGCCGCCCAAATCCCTTATAACGGTTTCTACTTGAGCAAGGCTCGCTTTTGGGATTTGTGATAAAAAGGCCCATTGATCGCCGTATGGCAAGTAACTATGATCAACAAAAACGTTTCGACCTGTTTTGCGTGCTCTGCCAGACAGTGGCAGCGGGATTGGGGCGCCAAAATAGCCGCGTGGCGCGATATCGGAGTTAGGGAACAGGCGGTCATACACGCCAAATGGGATTTCGTGGCGGCGGTTCATGGCGGCGGTCAGCAAAGCGCTGCCAAACCTGCGTGCCAGTATTGCCGGTATTTCATCACGAAAGAAAAACCAAACACGTACACTTTCTGCATCAACTGCTTCGACCGCAGGGCTGAGAGCAAAATCTGTGCATGTTGTGCGAAACGCTGTCACGTCATCGCGCCAGTTTGCGCCGCAAAATTCAATGGCGAGAAAGCAGCATTGATCGTCGGCCGTTAGCGGATAGAGCGCCAAAATATCTGCGCCGTTTGGATCTTTTCCGCTCAGGTGACGAAATACTGCTGAACTGTCAGGTACTGCAAAACGCCTGCGGGGACACAATGCGCACTTGTAGCGTTTTTTGTCACAAACATCGGGTACCCACTCGTTTAAACAAACAGGCGAATAGCCGCTTTTATTCGTTTTGGCACTGAACCAACGTTTGGCGTAAACATCGTCACGTCCACGGAAAAGCCCCATAAACAACGCGACTTTCTCAACCGGATTGCTCTTTTGGTTGATTGCGGCAGGGGAGGGTGGAGCGGAAGTGTCTTCTGTATGTGGGACTTCAGCGGAGTTTTCATCAAGCTCTGCTTTTAGGCGGTCATTTTCAGCCCGCAGGGATTTTAGCTCTGCAAGCAAGTGACTATAGTTAGAATCAGCCATAAAATCATCTCCGCGTGCAGTGAATGATTGTCACATAGACTTAGACAAACAAAGAGGATTAAAATCGAATGCTTGACGAGGGGTCAAACTACTCTCCCGCCAAGGTAATTAAGCAATAAAACTCCCGTCATAAACGCAGCAAAGCCCAGCAAAGCCGTGCCATCACGCAAGGCAAAGCGGCTGCGTTGCATGCGCGTGCGCCCTTTTCCGCCTGTGTAGCAGCGGCATTCCATTGCGAGCGCAAGGTCGTATGCCCGCCTGAAAGCCGAGACTAAAAGCGGTACGAAAATCGGGATAAGTGCCTTTGCCCGTTTGAACAAACCGCCCGTTTCCCAGTCCGCGCCACGCGCTTTCTGCGCGTTCATGATCCGCTCAATCTCCTCCAAAAGCACTGGGATAAAGCGCAGCGCCAGCGTCATCATCATGGCAAATGTATGCACGGGAATCTTGAAAAAGCGCAGGGGAGAGAGAAGGCGCTCCAATGCGTCGGTTAGTTGTGTGGGCGTTGTGGTGTACGTGAGGAGCGACCCGATGATGACCAGACAGACTATTCGCACCGCCATAAAGATGGCGATGTAGACGCCTTGTGTGGTTATCGTGATGAATTTCCATTCAACAAGCACGTTGCCGCCACGCTGATAGAACAAATTCATCGCTGCGGTGAAAAGCAGTACCCAAAGCAATGGGCGAACGCTGCGCCAAACCATACGAATCGGCACGCCGGAGAGCATGACGAGCAGGACTGAAAACGCTGCGGTTAGCCCAAGTGAAGCAAAGGAATGACAAAAAAAAGTAGCGATTATAGACGTGAAGGTCAGTACAGTTTTAGTGCGTGCGTCAAGGCGGTGCAAAAGCGAATTTGTGCGGTAATATTGTCCCAATGTGATGTCAGAAATCATGCCTGCTCCTTTCCTGTGCTATTCGCAATGGATTGAGTTATAAGAATTTTAGCCGCCTGTTCCGGAGTATAGACGACCGTTGGCACGTCATAGCTTTGCACCTTTAGGAGCGCAAAAATCCTCGTGATTTCCGGCAACTCCAGTCCAAGCCCTGTGAGCTTTTCACCCTGAGCGTAAATCTCATCCACCGTGCCGAGCAGTGAGGTTTCACCGTGATCCAGCACCAGCACTCTGTCGCATAGGGCGGCGACTTCTTCCATCGCGTGACTGACCAAGACCACCGTACAGCCGGTTTCTTGACGATACCGGGCAAGGGTTTCGCGCAAATGCATTTTGCCCCTTGGGTCAAGGCCGGCGGCAGGTTCGTCAAGCACCAGCACTCTAGGCTCCATAGCCATGACGCCTGCCAGTGCGGCGCGGCGTTTTTCTCCTCCTGAAAGGTCGAATGGAGATTTTGTCAGCAGCTCAGGCAAAAGACCGGCACGCTCGGCAGCTTTGTCCACCCGCTCGGCGATTTCCTCTTGTCCCAAGCCCTGATTGCGTGGGCCGAAGGCAATGTCCTCCTGCACGGTTTCAGCAAAGAGCTGATTTTCGGGGTACTGAAAGCACAGGCCGACAGCAAAGCGTGCCGCTTTACGAGATTTTTTACTCTCATTTATGTCCGTGCCGTCAAGCAAAATGCTGCCAGAGCTTGGTCGCAGCAGGGCGTTAAAGTGCTGAATCAGCGTAGATTTGCCGCTGCCCGTGTGTCCGATAATCCCAAGGCATTCGCCTTTGCGGATTTGCAGACTTATGCCGTGGATTGCCGCCACTTCTTCTTTGCTGTTTTGATTATAATAATGGGTCAGATCCACTGCCGACAGTTGGGTATCGTTGGATTGTGCTGTGTGGCTATGCGAGGCGTTGATGTGTTCGCCTAAATGGATCTCTTGAGCATGTGAGACGATTGCTTTTGCGCAATCCTCCGGAGTAAGACACAGCGGAAGCCCCGGCACTTTTTCACGCAGCCGCAAGGATAGTTCCGCGCTTTGGGGCAATGACAAGCCGGCGTGCATAAGCTTATCGCGCTGTGCGAATACCTCCTGCGGTGTGCCCTCCAGCGTAATTTTGCCGCATTCCATGACAATAACACGTTCGGCTGTTGCGGCTTCGTTCATATAATGCGTAATCATGATCACTGCCATGCCGTGCTTTTTGCACAGCGCTTGCAGTGCCTCCAGGACCTCACGCCGTCCCTGCGGATCAAGCATGGCGGTAGGTTCGTCCAATACAAGTACGCGCGGACGCATCGCGAGTATACCCGCGATGGCAAGCCGTTGCTTTTGTCCGCCGGAGAGCTTGTGTGGCTCACGCATACGGTGTTCGTATAATCCGACCGCCTTCAGCGCCCAATCAACACGTTGGCGAATTTCATCAGGCGGCACGCCAAGGTTTTCAGGGCCAAAGGCGCAGTCCTCCTCAACAATTGCAGAAACAATTTGATTGTCGGGGTTCTGGAAAACCAAGCCGATTTGACGGCGCACGTCGATCAGGTGTCCTTCGTCCGCTGTGTCATATCCCGCCGCGATAACTTTGCCGCCGCCGGGGAGCAAAATGCCATTCATCAGCTTGGCAAGAGTGGATTTTCCGCTGCCGTTTGCCCCCAAGACCGCAAGGAACTCACCCTCCTCAACGCATAGCGAAACACCGTCCACGGCGGGCGGTGTAGGCTGTGCATCTGCATTGTCGCCGCTTGCGTTGCAGTAATGGTAAGCCACGTTTTGGATTTCGAGTATGGACATTGGATTTCCTTGTAAATCAGCGTATTCCATATCATTATACCATTTTTTTGTACAAAGCGCAATTGTACAGCATATAACATTGACTTGCCTTTGCCGCAGTGGTATAATAATCCTATCTATAATGAGTATTTCGTTTGCATTCAGGAGGAGAAACGCATGAAACCATACAGCCAAAAAGTTGACCAAAAGTGGCAAAAACGCTGGGAGGACGCAGGACTTTACCGCTTCCGTGAAGGTGAAAAAGGCAAAAAAATCTATCTGCTGGAGATGTTTTCTTATCCATCCGGCAGCAAGCTGCACCTTGGTCACTGGTGGAATTACGCTCTTCCGGATAGCTGGGGCCGCATGAAACACATGCAGGGCTTCGACGTCTTTCACCCTATGGGCTTTGATGCGTTTGGGCTTCCAGCAGAGAATTTTGCCATTCGCTCCGGCATTCACCCCAAAAATTCCACCGAAACGAATATTGCGACGATGGAGCGCCAGTTACGCGAAATCGGTTGCACCTACGATTGGGATACGGAGTTGGCCACCTGCTCGCCTGAATATTATAAATGGACGCAGTGGCTATTCCTTCAGCTCTATAAGCATGGACTTGCCTGCCGGAAGGAAGCGCCGGTCAACTGGTGCGATAGCTGCAAGACTGTGCTTGCTAACGAGCAGGCATCTGGCGGCGAGTGTGAGCGTTGCGGCAATCCGGTTGCCCGCCGCAGCATGACACAGTGGTTTTTCAAGATTACCGATTACGCACAGGAACTGCTTAACTGTTTGCCCTCGCTTGATTGGCCCGAAAAAACCAAGCGCATTCAGGAAAATTGGATAGGGCGTTCCGCCGGTGCGGAAGTGACGTTTGGCGTTGAAAACAAAGACCTGCAAATCACGGTGTTTACCTCGCGCGTGGATACGCTCATGGGCTTGAGCTATATGGTACTCGCGCCCGAAAGTGCCTATGCCCAGCAGGTTATAACGCCTGAGCAGGCGGAAGCGTGCGCTGCATATATCACCGAAACTGCCCGCAAGAGCGAGATTGAGCGCACCGGCACCGCGGACGAGAAAACCGGCGTATTCACAGGGAGTTGGGCCATTCATCCGCTCACCGGAGAAAAAGTACCGGTCTGGCTGGCGGATTACGTGATTGCAACCTATGGCACGGGTGCAGTTATGGCAGTGCCCGCCCACGACGAGCGCGACTATGCCTTTGCCGCTAAGTACGGCTTGCCGATACACGAAGTCATTGCGGACCGGCAGGGAGTCAGTCAGCCATTGCCGTATTGCGAACACGGTTCGCTTATCAACAGCGGAAAATACACAGGGCTGAGTACAGAAGACGCAAAGAAGACAATTGCGGCAGACCTTGCGGCCATCAACATGGGCAACGAGAAAATCAACTACCGTTTGCGCGATTGGTCGGTCAGCCGCCAGAGATATTGGGGTGCGCCGATTCCAATCGTCTATTGCGAGGATTGTGGTGCTGTACCTGTACCCGAGAGCGAATTGCCTGTACAATTGCCTTATGATGTTGAATTCCGTCCGAGCGGGCAGTCGCCGTTGGCAAGTCACGAAGGATTCCTCAACTGCACATGCCCCAAATGCGGCAAGCCCGCAACGCGCGAGGCGGATACGATGGACACCTTCGTGTGCTCAAGCTGGTACTATCTGCGCTACCCGGACGCGCACAATGCTGCCGAGCCTTGGGGCGCGGACAAGGCAAAATACTTTATGCCTGTGGATAAATATGTGGGCGGTGTTGAGCACGCCGCTATGCATCTGCTTTATGCACGTTTCATTTACAAAGCATTGCGCGATATGGGCTATGTTTTTGGCGACGAGCCGTTCCAGTCGCTTGTGCACCAAGGTGTTATTCTGGGCGGCGATGGATATAAAATGAGTAAGACGCGCGGAAACACAGTTGCGCCGGACGAATACGTGCAAAAATACGGCTCAGATGTCTTCCGCCTGTATCTGGCGTTTGGCTTTAGTTATATTGATGGCGGTCCTTGGAAGGATGAGGGAATTCTTGCGATTGCGCGTTTCTTCTCTAAATTCCAGAACGCTGTGGAGACTTTTATAGAAGAAAGCGAAGACTGCAAGCCTGCCGTACCGGACAAAGAGCTTGATTATGTCCGCCACAATACAATCCGTTTGGTAACGGCTGACATTGAGCGTTTCCAGTTCAACACGGCCGTGGCGCGTTTGATGGAGCTTGTAACGGCAATTGGTAA
>JAIRYC010000114.1 GCA_031267965.1 Oscillospiraceae bacterium
GAGTTGTAGTAGAATACAGCGGAATAAAATATTCACATTTTTCATTCTACGGGAGAAAAAAGATGATTAGCGAGACAATCAAAAATCTGCGCAAAAATCATGGCTTGACGCAGGCGCAAGTAGCAGAATGTCTGGGGCTTGAACGTTCCACATACGCATATTATGAGGGCGGTCGTGTTCCTGGTGTCGAAATCTTGCTGCGTTTGTGCGGGCTGTACAAAATTACCCTCGAATATCTTGTGACGGGCGAAGATGGGATTGGTAAAGCCTATCTTCGGGATTCCAATTCATCAATGGAGCATATTCCGCACCTTTTGCTCAATGACGATGAAAAGAAACTCGTGCTGCTTTACCGTCTGTGCGAAGACAAAACTGCTACGCTTGAGTTGGTTCGTAAGCTGTCAGTGCAGAATTAAATCTTACAGACTGCAAAAACGAATCTTTAGAAATGAGTGGCATTGCTTGCAGTGCCATTTAGGTTTATCTGGCTAAAGTGACCCGGTAGTGGCGGAGTATATAAATCGGTTATCCCAAGGTTGGGACTTTGTTCTTCATTGGGATACGATGGCTTCCCCCTGCATTTTTATTTTTTATGAGCGGAATATAAATAGCACTTGACATGAGCATGGTTTTTGAGGTAAAATATATGTCAGTATAAAAGGTGGGGAAAACGCTGCTTGGTAGTTTTTTACCACATTGGCAAATACATGAATATCAAGGAGATAAAATTTTAGGCAACCATTGCATTTATCGTTCTAAATTCCGTGCAGGAACGTTTGCTGGCAAAGTGTTGCCTGTTTTTTTGGAGGAAACCTATGTCTATGCTCGCCAACGCCCGTGAGGGCCTGACCAAACTGCGCTTTTATTGGAACACGCCGCCCAAGGGGCGATATGTCAACTATAAGGAACTGACCATGTATTCCATCGGCGGAATAGGAGTGCAGTTTCTTTTAGTTTTGGTCAATGCGCAAAACTTGGCGGTGGGCAGTGCGCTCTTTGGCTTTGCAATCGGCATTGCGCCAATGGATCTGCAAATTCTCAATGTGTTAGTCATGGCAATAGCGTTTGTTTTTGCGATGATTCGCTCTTGGGTTTTTGATAATACGCACGGCAAAGAAGGCAAATATCGTCCTTGGCTGCGGTCAATGGGCCTGCCAACATTGGGGCTTTCCCTCATCACACTTTGGTTGCCGTATGAAAACTTGACCTACAATCAAAAATTCACGGGTGTGTTTGTTACCTTTACTCTTCTTCAAATCATAATGCCGTTTTACCGCGACAGCTACGACGGGCTTGCCATGGTTATGTCGCCGGATTCCAGCGAACGCTCAAACATTGTTTCTATCAGCCGTTTCGTTTGGAGTATTGCCCCGTCAATCTATTGGTCTGTGCTTGGTGTTGCAGGTGATCAGAATGACATTAAAACATATCAGCTGGTCTTTACCCCTTTTCTTGTTATCGGTTACTTGCTCGGCGTTTTATCCCACCGCGGTACAAAGGAACGCATTATCCAAGGGCATAGTCATTTTAACCAGGTACGCTTTGTGGATTCGATACGCAAGGTAGCCAAAAATAAAAACTTCTGGATTTTGCAGCTTGCTACTTGGGTTGGTTTTTTGGAAGCGGCGGCAGCGGCGCCGTTGCTGTGGATGCATACTTATGGCTATAAGCCTGAAAATAACACGATCTATAGCTTTTTAAATAATATTTTAATTGCCAATGCAGGCATGTGGGCAATGCTCTTCGCGCCATTCCTGATGCGGCGTTTTGGCAAACGGGTGTTGATTATTTACACAAACGCTGCCAATATAATTCTGCTTGCATTAATGTATTTTACATATACGAATGTTCCATTGCTCGTAATAATCCTTTTCATCAACAAGTTTATGGGTACTGTACAAGATGTCCTCTATGCCGCGACAAATGCCGATGTACGCGACCACCAACAATATATTTCCGGTGTACGTATTGACGGAATGTTCTCTTCTGTCGGCTTCCTTAATAATATTATAGGCATGGCAACAGGCTTTGTGTTGCCCTCGCTATATGCAATGACCGGTCTTTCCGGCAGCAATTACGGTGTGCTTTATGACCCGTCGGTGTTGCATTCCACGCTTAAAATGTTGATTCTCGCATCGGTAGTTGGTGCAACTGCAAACCTCGTTCCATTTTTCTTCTATAACATGACCGAGCAGAAACAGCGTGGTATGGCACGCGTGCTCAAAGTCCGCGCAATGTTTGAAGATTATGGCAATGGCACCCTTGAGGACGCCAGCCTTGCGGAGGGTGTTGAGATTATCCGCTATGCGCAGGACACTTTTGGCGCACAGAAAAAGCTCTTAACCAAAAATGCTATCGTGAGCGCAAAGCAGCTTCCCAAAGAGCAGCGCAGAGTGGCTGTCAAAGGTGCGCATGAGGACTATTTGCTCACAAAGGAATATAACGAAGATGTTGATGTAGCGCACTTTGTTATTGATGAGTTGCATAAGTTTGACACTATGCAGATGCAGGAATTTGTCCGTCTTGCGTATGAAACAGTCCAAGGTGGTTTGCAAGGATTGTACAGTTTTGACGCTTCGATTATTGAAAAAGCGCGTGCTCTTCCAAATGATACCAAAGAAAGCAAAGCGTTTCGTTCCCAAATGATAGGCCGTGCGCGTGATCTTTATGATGCGTGCCGCAATGTTAACAAGTATTATCCTGACGGTATGCACGAGTTGGATGTAAATGCAATGGAAGCCCTGTACGATTTGCCTGAGAAAACTAGTGCGCAGCGCAAAGATAAGCATAAGCAGATAAGAGCAATGGAGAAGGAGCGCGCAAAATATATGCGCTGTGCTAAGCCGTTCCTTGATGCGCACACTGCGCTTACACAACAAGAAAATTATATCCATCTAGACGAAATATTTGGCAAATATGAAGAAGCCAAAGCCCGTGCAATTGCGGCTGCAAAGGCTGAAGACGAGCGCATTGCTCGTGAAGAAGAAGCGCGCCGCGAAGAAATTGAACGCCTAAAAGCGGAGCATGAAGCCGAAAAGCTTGCCAAAAAGCAGGAACGTAAAAAATAATCAAATAAAGGGCACGCCTAAATGTGCCCTTTTGTATTGCCAAAATATTTTTATAAACGAGCGTACAAATGGCTCATAAAGAAATAATAAGCTATTGCCTGCAAAAACATCAGGTGCGACTTGTATTACCTTTTGACCCGATTTATTATCCAGTAGTCAAAGTTAAAGCACCTTTACAGGATAAGGGGGCGAATTTTTGCACAGCCGTTTTATCTGCGTGGAGAAAGCTTACACTGTACGATTGACCATGCGTGTGAAGTTGTGTGTATCAAAACCTTCCCAATATATACGTCCAAGAAGAAATACATTAAAAATAAACCGCATCTACGATTAAGCGCCTATAGCACTGTCTTTGTCACGCGTTTTTGCAAACTCTCGCTGCCGTCGATTTTCAAAGCCGCCACATCCTTGGCAAGTTGTTTATCGAATTCGGTGCCTTTGAGTATTTTTAAGCAAGGCAAACGGTAACGCCGGAAGTACTCTGCGTCCTTGGGCGAGGTGGCATCACGCTGCAAAATATAAATCTCAGCGCCACTCTCAATAACCGCATAACTGCCGGCCTTTACTTTTTGCACTTTGCCAAAAAAATCGCTGCTGTACCCGGCATTCTCGGTCTTTCCCAAAATCTGTATCGGCAAGTTAGCGCCGTCAGTGTTATAATATGAAGAATACAGGTTATTAAGATCTTTGCCGCTTTGTGCCTCAAGCAGCATGTTCTTAAATTTGGTTTGTAACGTTTTTTTGTCTGCTTCAGCCATCGGCTTATTATTGCCATGCTCATCAACCATGGTCAATGGCACGGAAAAACCCCGGAAAACAATGTAATTTTGTCCAAATGCCAGCATCACGTCTTTTTCCGCCACAGCTTTTGAGCCCCCGGTATCGTAGAGCACGGCAAAAAGAGTATCACGCTTGGCACGGTTTTCGTAAACGCGCATGAGTGTGCTCTTTTCCACGCCGATTGACTGATAGTACGTGCCGAAAATGTGCCAAATTTTATTCATTTCCGTAGATGCGCCAGCCTTGTCCGCCGCATTCAGACGAGCTTTTTTTTCCTTGAATTGCAATTCAATTGCGGCATATTCAGCAGCAAGCTTGTTTGCCTCCTCGCGGATGGAGGACTCAGGACTGCCGGGCACCAAACCGTAGCTTGCAGGTGCCGCGCGAACTGTATCCACAAAGTAACGGTAAAGTCCGCTGTCAATTTCAAATCCGCTCACATTCAGCGGGACAGCGTTACGCATAATCAATGTCAGCGTAAGGGTAACGCTTGCCAAAACAGCAACAATGGCAGTGATTAGTATCCATAATCGCCGCTGTTTTTGTGTCATAGCTTTAAATTTCTTCATGTCTCGTACCTTTTTTCTTTTTGATATTGCCTTTGCTGACAAGGTTTTTTTTACGTTTGCCGGATTTCCAAAGGCGCAGCACACCCTGATCATTGAGAACCTTAATCAGCATGAGCGTCATTGGAAGCAGGAACATCCCCACGAATCCAAATAATTGTACCCCAACATACATGGCGCAGAGCGTAAGCACCGGTGGTAATCCCAGATTTTCGGCTACCAATTTAGGCTCAATATATTGCCTTGCAGCTGTAATGATTCCGAAAGTCACCAAAAGCCAAATGCCCAGTCCGGTTTTACCCGTTGCAAACGATACAATCGCCCAAGGGATTACCACCGAACCTGTTCCAAGCACCGGAAGGATGTCAACAACCGCCACAATCAGTGCGATAGCAATCGTGTAACCGCCATCGTAGACATGGAAAAGCTTAGCAAGGGTAAGGCTAACTGACATCTCAATAAACGTAATGCACATAATTGTCACGTAGCTTTTCAGAAGCTTAGCAACGCTGCTGCCTACTGTGCGCTTAACAAGCGACAGAGAATGGCGCTTTTCCTTCGGCAACTGACGTTTAATAAAACCAATCAAGCGATCATAGTCTGCCGCTGTAAAGATTGTCGCCACAATGGTTAGTATAATCCCCACAATCAGGATTGGCACACGTTTTGCCGTACCTAAAACGCCGGCAAGCGGAGTTTTTATCCATGCAATGTCGGGCGGATTTTGCAGAATTTCCTGCCAGCCGAACGACATACTGCCGTCATCATTACTGTATTTGTCCATCATATTCGTGAAGAAATCGCCTACGCTGGTGCGCGCACCTTCTTGAAGCTTTTCCGGTAGTATACGGCATAAATCCAGTATAGTTTTTTCTACTTCCCCAAGGAAAGCTGGAAAATCCTGCAGCTTTTGTGTAATATAATTTGTAAGCCCTTGAAGCTGCTCATAAATTCGGCTGCCGGCAAGATAAAATAAATAACCCACAGCAAAAACAAGCAGCAGAACTATTATAGCTGCCCAAAACCCTTTTTTAAACGGAGTTTTTTTGCTGAGATAATTAATCGGTCTTTGCAGTAGCATTGCAAGCACAAACCCAACCACAAATGGCAGAATCAGCGGCAAAACATACTTAATCGCGCCATAAAATGCAAGCCCAAGCATAATCAGAAAAAAGCCTGTTACCACAAACTTGCACCGGCTCTCAAAGGTTTTATCGTTCATCGTAAAAGAACCCTCCAATTTTTATTATCCCGCCAACGGGAAATACCCCCGCCTGTTTGATGCATTCCTGTCCTTCTTTGGTCAAAATCCAGTCCAAAAACTTACCGCCTGTTTTGCTCATCACCCTTACGGATAACCCCGTAGTATAGCAAATAAAAAATGTAGAGTTTGGATACTTCGCTGCACCTTCAATTAAACTTGATATCATCAGCTACGTTCGTAAGTGCAAGCGTGCACAATAGCACAATCGAAACATTTTTCCAAACATTGCGTTCTTCTTGCATGGCTTGTTACCCCCTTTATTTTTTTCTTTTCTTCCTAAAAAATTCTGTCAGCATTTTTCCACATTCCTCCGCCAACACGCCGCCCGTAACCTCTGGCTTATGGTTCAGCGGCAGATCAAACAGATTGAGCACACTGCTTACCGCTCCTGCCTTTGGGTCGTACGCTCCAAAGACCACACGCTTCACCCGGCTGTTGACTATCGCGCCTGCACACATTGGGCATGGTTCCAGCGTAACATAGAGAGTACAATTCTCCAGCCGCCATCCGCGCACTTTTTGGCATCCGGCGCGTATTGCCTCAACCTCTGCGTGCGCCGTTGCATCATGATTACGCTCACGGCGATTGCGCCCTAGAGCAATCACGCGACCGTCCAAGACAAGCAACGCACCCACGGGTACTTCGCCGCGCTTTTCGGCATTACGTGCCAACGCTAATGCCGAACGCAAAAAGTCTTCATCAGTACGCTTGTTCAGCTTGCAGCAATTATATAGCGCACAGCGCAATTTGTCAAATGTCATGAGTCTGGTGTTTTAAGGTGCTAAGTTGCCGAGATTGTTGAGTATGTCGGATAAAAACATGGTTGCTAATGCGTTGCCGATCAACAAAACGAATAGAATTATCATGCCCGGGTTGAGCAAAAATGCAGACATCCTGCCCTTTTTAGGTACGCCAACCGGGGAAGGGGAAAGCTTTTGCCTATTCTTATCGGCGATGAAAATAATCGCCGCAATTGCGCCCAGCAACAGCGCAACTATCAGCTCAATATAGTATACCTTGCCAAGCGCTTCCGCCCCTTCGCGCTGCTGATATATTGACAACATAACGGAGTTAAAATTGTTGGCAAAGTGTATGAGCACCGAAGTCCAGATGGAACCGGTGGCGATGGCAAGGTAACCCATCGCAAGCCCAAGCAAAAACGCAAAAGGCGCCTGAACAATATTGCCATGGAATACCCCAAACACCAGCGCTGAGGCGACTATTGCAAAGCCATCGCCATAACGGCGCAATGATTGCATCATTACACCGCGGAAAGCGAATTCTTCCAACAATGCGGGGCTTATTGCAATCTGCACCACAAACATGGCAATATTGGCTCCGCTCAAGGTTTCCGGCTCAAAGTCAGGCATTTCCGTCGGCACTTGAAGCTGTTGCAGAACCCACATTAGTCCGTTTGTAAGCAAATCAGAGCACAACGCCAGCGCAAAGCCGATAATTACCGCACAAACCACCAATACACCACTAATCGGTTTGCCAAAAGCCTTGCCGACCTCGTCCCGGCAGCCAAGCGGTTTCATTAGCCCGGAGAATACGCAATAAAGCGCAAGAAACGCCGCAAGTCCATTGCACGCAAGCATGACAAGGAACGAGTTGCCGGCCGTATTGACGCCAAAGAGCGACAACATACCTACCGGAATCATAATGATAACACCGATCAGTTCAAAAGCAAGCAAACCTGCGGCAGTTAGGTTGCCTGCACGCCGCAGCCCCGTTTTGGCTATAGCGGCGGGAGAGATTTGCGGAGCATAAAATGGTGGGGGATAATATGGCTGCATAGCGTTTCCTTTTCGGTGTTTTTTGATATTATACCGAAAAATATGCAAAAGTACAATACATGTGAAGAAAATTTACCGTTTGTTTGCCGCTAAATAATAAAGCGCACACTCCGCAAGGTTCTCCGCATGGTCGCCAATGCGTTCAAAATACTTGGCGATCATCAGCAAGTCAAGGCATTCGTGCGCACAGCCGCTATCCTTTTTTAGCCGCTCAATCAGTTCATCTTTAATTTTATTGAACAGCGCGTCCACCACGTCGTCGTACGCAATGACAGCCCTTGCCTTTTCAACGTCTTCGCCCACAAACGATTCGATACTGTCGGTAACCATTTTGCTCGTGGCACGCGCCATGTCAGCAATGTGCACGTCGCTTTTGACCGGGCTGTTGCGCATAAAGGAAGAAAGATCGGCGATGTCAGCCGCTTGGTCGCCAATGCGCTCCATGTCTGTTATCATCTTCTGTGCTGCGGTAACATGGCGCAGGTCGCTCGCCATTGGCTGTTGATGTAACAATAGGCGCACGCATTGCTGTTCAATGTCACGCTCAATGTGGTTGATTTCTTCCTCCACGGCAAGAGTCTTTTTCCGCAGCTCATTGTTGTCCTCAAGCAAAGCTTTTGCCGATGCAGCGATTGCCGCCTCGCACAGCGCGCCCATTTTTACAAGGCTATTGTGCAGTGTATTCAGCTGTTCTTGGTAATATTGACGCATTAGCCAAACCTCCCTGTAATATAATCTTCGGTGCGTTTCTCTTTTGGCATGGAGAAAATCTTGTCTGTCACATCGTACTCAATGATCTCACCAAGCAAAAAGAACGCCGTCTTGTCAGATATACGCGCCGCCTGCTGCATATTATGCGTTACAATCACAATGGTGTATTCAGATTTGAGCTGCATAACCAAATCCTCAATGTGTGATGTGGAGATTGGATCGAGAGCGCTTGTCGGCTCGTCCATGAGCAAAACCTCCGGCTGAACAGCCAGCGCACGCGCAATACAAAGTCGTTGCTGCTGACCACCGGAAAGCCCAATGGCACTTTTTTTTAGCCTATCCTTGGTTTCATCCCAAATGGCGGCGGAGCGCAGGGATTGCTCCACGCTCTCGTCCAGCGCTTGCTTAGAACGGACGCCATGTGTGCGCGGACCAAAAGCAACATTGTCATAAATACTCATTGGGAACGGATTCGGTTTTTGGAACACCATGCCTACGCGCTTGCGCAGCAAATTTACGTCCATGCCGCTGTATATGTCCTCGCCGTCAAGCTGAACGGTACCCGTAATACGGCAACCTTCAACCAAGTCGTTCATGCGGTTAAGGGTTTTGAGCAACGTAGATTTACCGCAGCCGGAAGGCCCGATAAAGGCGGTAATCTCACTGATGGAAATATCCATGTTAATGCTTTTGAGGGCTTGAAACGCACCATAATAGAGCTGCAGATCCTCTATGTGGAACTTATTTGCCATTTTTCTCTCCTGTCATTTTTTTTGCGATCCAAGAAGAAACAGCGTTGATAAACAGTACCAGCAAAATGAGTACAACCGCCGTGGCGTAGCTTTCGTCAATGTGCAAGGCCTCACCGGACAGGATATACATGTGAACTGAAAGCGTACGTGTGGAATCAAAGGCTCCGTGCGGAATTTTTGCCAGCGAACCCGCGGTGAAAATCAGTGCGGCAGTTTCACCGACAACGCGTCCAATAGCCAGAATAATGCCGCTCAAAATCCCTGGTACGGCAGATGGCAAAACGATCTTAAAAACCGTGCGCAGCTTACCTGCTCCCAAGCCAAAGCTTCCCTCGCGGTAGGTGTCCGGAACGGCAAGCAGGGCTTCCTCTGTGGTACGCATAATCACCGGTAAAACCATGATTGCCAACGTGCAACCACCCGCCAGCAGTGAATACTGCCACTTGAGATGAACCACAAACAGCATCATGCCAAAAATGCCATAGACAATTGAGGGAATCCCGGCTAAGGTTTCCGCCGCCATGCGGATTATCTTGACCAGCTTGTTGCCACGTTTGGCATATTCGACCAGATAGATCGCGGTAAAAGTGCCAAACGGTACCGCAACAATCAGCGAAAGTATGGTCATTAGGATTGTGTTGATTAACGCCGGCGTCAGCGAAACGTTGTCGCTGTTGTATTTCCAGGCAAAAAGCGAGGGTTTTAGGTGCGGGATGCCTTTAATGAGAATATAACCCACGATAAACATAATTACCAATGACGTAATTCCTGCTGCAGATCGGATTGCTATCCGCGCGATAGGGGAGAACCAATCCACCCTTTTACGTGGCGGATGCGGTGCATTATTCATATTTTTTGCCTCCGTTTTAGAAGCGAGAGGAGAAGATTGATCAACAATATGAACACAAACAGAACTGCCGCAGTGGCAATCAGCGCTTGGCGGTGCAAACCCGAAGCGTAGCCCATCTCGACCACTATGTTTGCCGTCAGTGTGCGCACGCCGCTTGTTATGCTTTCAGGTATAATCGCTTGGTTCCCCGCAACCATGATAACAGCCATCGTTTCGCCAACAGCTCGCCCTATGCCCAGTACAATGCCCGCCAGCACGCCGGATTTTGCAGCAGGCAGTACGCTGAAAAACACGCTGCGCTCCGGCGACGCACCCAGCGCAAGCGCTCCTTCGTAGTAGCTTTGTGGCACGGCGCGCAGTGCGCTCTCGGATACCCGTATTACCGTGGGGAGAATCATGATGCCCAGCAACACGGAAGCCGTCAGGACGCTTTTACCGCCACCTGTCAGCTCCCGCATGAACGGCACCAGTACAACCAGACCAAAAAAGCCGTAAATAACAGATGGTATTCCCGCCATGAGTGAAATGGCGGGGTCAATTACTTTGTATATGCGTTTTGGGCAAAAGCGCGCTAAGTAAACAGCAGTCAAAAGGCCCAGCGGAGTGCCGATTATCAGCGCACCCGCAGTCACGTAAACGCTGCCAACAATCATTGGCGCAATGCCGTAAATATCGCTGCTTGGCTTCCAGTGTGTACCCAACAGGAACTCAAGCGGACCGATTTCTCCGATAGCGGGCAGTCCGTTGGCAAAGAGGAAAACGCAAATGAGTATTACAAAGAGGATTGAAACGCAGGCGGCGATTAAGAAGATCATTTTCATCGCCATCTCAAGTATTTTTTGCATAGCTTTTCCTGTACTCTCCTGTACTCTATAGAATTGCTGAAATTACAAAAAAGGGGGGAGAAACTGTAGCGCTTCTCCCCTTTACAGAAAATTAAGCAAGCTCTGACCACTTGGTGAAGTGTCCGGTATAGATCTTCTTGATTTGGTCCTTGGTTGCGTTGGTTATGGGTCT
>JAIRYC010000123.1 GCA_031267965.1 Oscillospiraceae bacterium
TGGCGACGTCGGCGATGCTGCCGTTCATGGCCCACGCGAACAGCGGCATCCCCGAGCCGCGCAGGCAAAGCATCGCGTAATTTACCTGCGGGAGGCTCTCTTTGTCCCGATTGTACCCAAACTCGGCAGAGACGTTCCTGTGCCCTGTGAATGAGAGCGACGTCAAATCGTGCAGAACTTTCTCGGCGGAGCCCGATTCTGCGGCCTTTTCGGTGATGTGTTTGAGCCACAGCCTGTAAAAACACATGCACCCGTCCTCGCTCATATCGTCAAGGAGGCGTATGGCGTCCTGGCTGCTGATTCCATAGCCTCTCGGATTCACGTGATAGCCAAGAAGGGCGTCGTTGTTGCTCAGCGCGTTCCCGTCCAGCATTATAAAGCATGCCAGGTACAGTATGTCGGCGGCCATGTCGCCGCCGAAAGCTCTGGACAGCATATTCCCGAGGCAGTATTTGTCTGAAATATGGCCAAGTATGAGCTTTGTGCCAAAAAACACTGTCCGCGCAGTGTTGCATATCTTGCCGGCCTCTGGGTTTGTTGACAGCGCCAACGCCGTCTCTATCAGGGACTTGCCGTATTTCTCCGCCGCCACTTTCACAATATCCATTTCGCGCTCGTTCAGCGCGGCATCGTTCGCAACGGACATCTTTATCAGGCCAATAAGATACTTGTTAGGCTTGAAATTGCCATCATCCAGAACTTGTCCAATGCATTTGCTGCTTATGAAAGCAAAGTCAACAATCCCTCATGCATTTTGTATGTGTTTTGAGGCTATCGTCGATATATCGGTGCTTTAATAGTTCGTGTCGGGCTAGCATACCTATAAATTCTGGGAATTTAGGTTATATAGCACATATCTTTAGTGATTTCAACAATATTTTGCTTGTATTTTTGTGAAAGCTGTGGTATAATGATTGTAGTCTAAAAGAAACGGAGGGAACGGTTGGTGGACAGGATAAAAGTTTATCTCGACACGTCGGCGGTTAGTTGTCTTGACGCGCCGGAAACGCCGGAGCGAATGATACACACGCAGTTGTTTTGGGATACGGCGAAGCGCGGCGAGTATGAGATTGTCGTGTCGGACGTAATGCTTGACGAACTGAACGATTGCCCCGAACCCAAACGCTCGTTTCTGTATCTGAAACTTGCGGAACTTCCGTTCATTGCTCGCGTCGAATCAGATGAGTTGGCAAAACAAGTAGCGATGATGTATACTGACGTTGGAGGACTACCGCCTGCGAGCAAAGCTGACGCTCTGCACTTGGCAATAGCAACGCTTGAAAAATGTGACTACGTTGCTTCGTGGAATCTGAAACATATGGCAAACATCCGCGCTCAAAAAGCGGTCACAGCGGTCAACCAACGCGAGGGTTACAACTTGATTGAAATCAAACTCCCAAGCACTCTTATTATTGATGAGGAGGACTCGAAATGAACAAAACTATTTTTGACGTAGACGACATCTATACGCTCCGAGTTGAGCGTGAAGCCGAGTATGCCGCTTTGTCCATAGACGAAGCGCGGCGTTTGCGTAAGCAACGCGCGGATAACTCGTGGAATGAGATTGCAAAAATGCGCGCCATTATCAACGACTATTATAAATGCGGAAATGTATTGACCGCTCAACCCGATAAACTCCCCGCGATGCGTGTAATCGGCTGACAGACGAAGCGCGGATTTCAGCGATTTCGTTTTTAGCGTTTTTAGCAAGCGTGGGAAAGGCAGCATGACTGCACTTCCCCCTGCTTGCGAAACACGCAATCCGCTATTCGGCGCTCCGCGCCGTTTCGTGTTCGCGTTGAATTTTAACGTAGTCCTCTACCTCGTCAATCACGCCTTGCGTACCCGTCAGGTGGAACGGTTCGTAACCGATTTCAATAAAACGAAGTATGCCATACTTGTGGTCAAGGCCAACAAACTCTGCGGGCTTCAAATTGTGTTGGCGCATATAGGCGTGGACTATCTCCGTCTGCAAGTGTGCCACTTGATTCAGTTTCACGGCTATTCCTCCTTCCACCGCTGCCAATCGCCGGACTGTTCGGCTTTCAGCATATCGAAAACGTATTCCGCACTCTCAAGATAGAGCAACGATTGTTCGTCAAACAAAAGCGCGTAAGTTTTTGTCTGCATAAATTGTTGCAGGGCTTCGGTCGTTGATAGGCCGTTTTCTTTCGCGAACATATCACCGGCATCGGCGGCGAGCGCGTCAATGCAAAGTTGAATTTTACCTGTATTCATAATAACACGCTCCGTCCCTTAAATTCAAGAAGTTTCGCGGCTCGGACGGTTTGTGTGAAAAGGCTTCCGCGAGAGCTTCCCATTGAGTAATAGTGCTGCCGGGAGAGAGTTCGGTCAATACGAATGGTGAACCGTGAACTAAATTTCAAAGCCAAAATATACCGCGATTGCGTCAGCCGTCTGTTCAACAGTTGTGGTTTCGTCTCGAATAATCTCTTTGACACCAAGCTGTATTACCTCTCGCGGCGGTTCATCATTTTGCATACCGCTTACAATGGCGCAAGCGTTTTGAACGCGCTTTGCTTTTTCCTCATCCGCCAAATCAGTGCGGTTGCGAATATCATCAAGCATATTCCGCTGTTCCGGGCGGTCGAAAAAATCATACGGCTTGCCCCGATTGGTTATATAGGCGATATTTGCCGTCAGAGGTGCGATTATATCAACATCAATATCACCCTCACAAATCACAATTTTGTACTGCGCCGCAAGTTCTGTTAAGTCGGCAATAATCATCGGTGTCATTTCACGAACAATATCACGCTCCCACCGCAGAGCTTCCTCCGGGTCAAGCAGCCAAATATCTGGCACATCACGGCATAACGCAGGGTGCAACTCCGGCTTGGCGTTTTGAAAATGCCTCGAACGGCTGTTATCGGTATGATAAACATAACAACCAAGCCGTCGCGCCAACTCATTGGCTGTGGTGGTTTTTCCACTACCCCATATGAAATAGGCGTTCTTAGGTATATTCAAAAATTCGTCGCTCACATAATTTTCTGGGATACGGATATAGTATCCGATTGTATTGTCTCGATTTCTCTGCACGATACCGGAAATATTTTGATTGTTAATATTTCCTTCGGCTACCATAAGCGTATCGTCATCTACAGAAAGAACGATACCAATATGGTCGCACCAAAGGCTGTCTTTCTGCTTGTATTCATCGTGAATTATATTGTTGTATATGACAATATCTCCGCGTATAGGGAGGTAATCCGGGCTTTCTTTATGAATGAAACCATTTATCTGCGCCCACTCAAACCAAGTGAGAACAGAAGTGAACCAACGAAAATGACCTTTTCGTGCGGTTTTGTGCGTACCAAGCGGCAAGTCAACCCCGGCTTTTCGGCAACAATGGTAGACAAATGCACAACACCAACAGTTTTTGAACTCGTCCGCGTCATTTTTAGGATAATACTTTAACAATTCTAAAAAATCAGAGTTTGTTTTTTCGCCTATTATATGCTTTGCAGCAAGGGTTTCTGCGATGGCGCCGAGTTCAATTTTCATCCCGCCGCCCTCCACTCCTCAACCAGCTGCCGTATCGACTGCTGACGCTCGGAGCGGTCGTCGCGGGCGGCGCGTTTCGCAACGTTGAACTGCGCGTCCGACAGCGGCCACGTCTCGCGGGAGCGGTCGCTCTTTCGGCCAATGAACAGAGTGAACGCAGTTTCACCCATATTGTACACGTTTGAGATTTCATCAATAAGAACGCCGTCCGCACGCTCCTCCGGCGAAGCGGACTGCATATGCCCCCATAGAAATTTGCTGCCATAAGCATTGGATTTCGTGTAAAAGTCAATGTCACAGATAACAGTTTTATCGTTGGCTGTGTCATACATAATGCTGCCGTCGTAGAAATCAACGGCAGTATAACCCCACTCAGCCACAAAGGAGTGAAAATCGAGAATATCCTCAAAAATTTTGAGCCTCGTCTCCAGCGGGAGACAGTTGAACTTTTGATAGTCTGCGGGATACATCGGATGGGCGCAGATGCCCTCTACCCAGTCGAACACCACGGCAAAGCCGCCGCCGATTTTCTCCGCGTCCACAAAACGAATCAGGCTGGGGTGCGTCAAATCTTGATATACGGGAACGGCGGCTTTCAAGCGTTCGATTGCGCCCGTAATATCGCCTGTGTATTCCGCTGTCGGAGCGCCCGCAAATTTGACAAAATACCGCCTGCCGTCTTTTTCAACGCCGAAACACAAGTTGCCGCTGTCTTGACCGTCAAACACCTTGAAAACCGCGCCGTAGCGGTGAACAAACTCCAAATCAAAAGGCTTTTTCAGTTTCAGCGGCACACCGTCAATGTATTGAATGTAGAAATCCCGCAGATACCACTTCATCTTAACCGAACAACCTCCCGCCATTATGTTATAATATTAACATAATATACGTTAAAACAAACTTTGCCAAGCAGATTTTGAACTAATTTAGAGAGATATCCGAAATACCCTTGACATTACAAAACAAACAAGCTGTTCAGTTCATCCGGCATAAAAGCATAGGAAACAGGCCACACTGTACCGCCATCCTTAAATGCCTCCGCTGTCTTTTCCACAGACTCCATCAGTCCGGTATTATGAAACGCCCGCACAACCGCCATATCCGGGTGATGATCGGCACGCTCCGGCAAACCGCAGTCAAGCGTCCAACGGGCAAGCGGGTCGCTGGAGTCGCAGCCAAGAATGTATTTTGTTTTGTGCTGTCAAGAGTATTTTGGAGATTTCGTCAGTTTCAGCATTTTGCACAAAATATGTTTGGCTTTATGGTTCCGTTATGCTATAATCTGTATTGGGTTTGCATGTATACAAGCAGATAGGAGGCGCGCGTGAACGAGAACAACATTACAATCAGAATGGCAAACGAGAACGACGCTACCGCTCTCGCCGAACACGACAAGCATATCCCCGCAGAAACGCTCGCTCAAAAGATAACGAACAGGGAGATTTATGTCGCGTATAACGGCGACGCTCTTGTCGGGTGGCTGCGTTACGGTTTGTTTTGGGACAACACGCCGTTTATGAATATGCTGT